>JAYEKC010000548.1:0-8846 GCA_034716715.1 Gemmatimonadota bacterium
CGCCCGGCCGTTGGTGGCCTGGCTGATGGTGACACGACGCGAGGTCATGCGCGCGTCGCCGCGCGACGCCGACTCCCGTGGATGGGGTGCGGCGCCGGCGACGACCACGCCCACGGCGGCGATCGTCAGAATCGGTCTCGTCATTCTTGCGCTCCTCGAAGGTGGATACCAGTGCGGGGCATGACCCTTCCTAGAAGGCCACGTGCAACTGCAGCGTCACGCCCTCGCGTCGCGGCGCCCCCGACATCTGCGGTGAGTCAACGAAGTACTCCAGGCCAAGTCGGAGGTACTCCGGCGCGCCGATCGGAAGCAGGCTGCCGAAGACGACGCGGTTCGTGGCGTCGGCGGACTCGTCGCGATTCGGATCGACAACTTCGAACCGGCCGTACGATGTCCAGTAGGTCTTTGGCTGGATGTACGCTCCGCCAATCCAGTAACCGCTCCCGGAGAGCGAGCTCGACCGGAATTCCGAACCCGCTCCGGTCGGGAGACTCGTGTTCGAGCCGAAGACGTACCCCGCCTGCACCTCGAACGGACCGGCGAACTTGTTCGCGGAGACGCCGAACCGGGTGTACCGCGACGAGAAATCAGGCTTGCCTTCGCTCAGCCCCTTGACCTGGCCGAAGTAGCCGACGGCCGTCAGCCCGCTGCCGACGTCGTCCCACAGGAGCTGGTTGGTGACCACGAAATCCTGCGTCGTGGCTGGCGGCCCGGCCATCTCCTCACCGGCCCCCGCGGTCACGCTGTTGACCACCTGCACCGACGTCCGGTTGCGGCCTCCCGCCACGTAGAACGCCTCGGCGCCGGCGACATCGCCCGTGAACCGGAACGGGACGCCTTGCGCGACGGGCGTACTCAGCGGGAGTGGTGCGAGGATGCCGGTCGGCCGGTCAAAGCCCGCGACGGCACCGCCGACAATCATGTGTCCTTGTCCTGCGCGAAGGCCCCAGAATCCGTCCTCCTTTCCCCACACGCCGACAATCTGTCCGACGAGGTCGACGGTGCCCTCCGGCTCACGCTCGAATTCGAAGAATGCGCCGTAGTTCGTCCCGAACGGACCCGCGACAAACAGGCTGGCCGACGATGCCGATGTGGAGCTGACGTCCGCCGGCGTGCCCTGCGTTCTGGCGTAGCTGTGTTCGACGATGGCCCGCATCGCGATGTAGTTCTCGATCCTGGTCACTTCAACCTTCTCCCCGATGTCGTCGGGCATCCGGTAGCCGGCCCACTTGAACCGGAGCCCCGTACGGTTGAGTCGCGGAACAGTGGGGAGGTGACACCCGGAGCAATTCATGTTGTAACGTCGCGCCCACGCGGGTATCGCGGACGCGGGTGACGGAATCGCTGCGACGACCGCAGCGGCGAGTGCGGCAAGCCTAACGGCTCTCATAGCAAACCTCCAAGTGATGGATCACCCGAGGCGATCCGTGACGCGGGTACGGCCGGATCAACGCGATCACGGGCGCGTCCGCGAAGTGGGTGGGCGGGCGCTGTCGACGCCCGGGAAGGTGTCACGAAACACCGGCGGCACTTCGTGCCCGGGCGGCCCGCGCAGCGTGGAGAGGTAGCGCGCCACCTCCTCAATCTCCTGATGCGACAGCACGGGTGGGCCGAACGGGGACATCTTGGCATCGGGGTGGAAGCGCTTCGGGTTCTCGACGTACGAATGCAGCCACTCGGCGCCGTGCTTCGATCCGATGTCGGTCAGCTCCGGACCGTCGGACCCGCCTTCCTGGTTGCCGACCACGTGGCACGTCGCGCAACGGCTCCGAAACATGGCACGCCCGGCTCGTTCCGTTGAACTGAGGAGCCGGCCGGTTTCTGGCGCCACGTCGGGCTGCACATCCCGCACGGCCATTCCAAGCAGCGTGGCCGCCGTGATCATGACCAGGGAGAACGCCGCTAGCGCCGCCGGCCTGCGAAGGAGGTTGCGGTGGCTCCCGCGATCGAAGAACGGGAGGCCGAGCAGCGCGAGCACGAGGAGCAGAGGCACGCCGACGGCGATCGTGCTCTCCATCGATCCCGGGAACAGCTTGAGCAGTTGAAAGAACGGCAGGAAGTACCACTCCGGGCGCGGCACATACGCCGTGTCGGTGGGATCCGCCGGCGGTTCGAGAGGGGCGCCGAACGCCAGGGCGAGGAGGACGAGCGCCGTCACCACGATCAGCGACGTCGCGACATCCTTGGCCACCACGTCGGGCCAGAACCGCGCGCCGCCCCGTTTGCTCGCGTCGTACGCCTGGTCGTAGTAGTGCTCGTACGTCGCGTCGCCCGTTGATCGCGGGGCGCCGTCCTCGAGCATCGCCGGCGGTGGCGCGATGCCCTGGCGGATGACGAGACTCAGGTGCAGCAGCACCACCGCTCCCAGGAGTGCAGGCAACCACAGCACGTGAAACGCGTAGAAGCGGGTGAGCGTGGCGGCGCCGAGCTGCGTGCCGGCCTTGAGCAGCCGCGCTGCGAAATCGCCGATGAATGGCGCGGTACCCGCGATGTTCGTCCCGACCTGCGTGGCCCAGTACGCCCGTTGGTCCCACGGCAGCAAGTACCCTGTGAACCCGAACGCCATCACCAGCAGGAACAGCCCGACCCCGAGCACCCAGTTGATCTCGCGGGGGTACTTGTAGGCCCCCATCGAGAACACGCGCACCATGTGCGCGAGCACGAGCACCACCATGGCCGACGCGCCCCAGTGGTGCATCGCGCGCAGGAGCGAGCCGGCAACCACACTCCGCTGGATGTACTGGACGCTCTCATATGCGTGGTCAGGCGACGGCGCGTAGTACGTCGCCAGCACGATACCCGTCACCACCTGTACGACGAACACGGTGAGCGTGGCACTGCCGAGCGTATGCCACCACGTGAGTCGGGACGGTACCTCCCGGTCGAGCAGGGTGCGCCGGATGCCCTGCCAGTCGATGCGTCGGTCGATCCATCCGCGACGCCGCCCGGGTGCGTGATGGCCCGGCTCCTGAACGCCCCCTCCGGACACGGTCATATCTGCACCTTCTCGGGGATTCCCGCGCGGAACGACTCATAGATGATGTGCACCTCGCCGTTCTCGACCTTCACCGGCAGCGTATCGAGGCCGCGCGGCGGCGGCCCGGCGAGGACGGCCCCGGTCTTCATGTCGAAGATCCCATGGTGACACGGGCAGTGAAACCGCTCCTTGGCGGCGTCGAAACCGTAGCTGCACCCAAGGTGCGGGCAGACGCCGCTGAACGCCGTGAACTTCTCGCCGTCTTCCGTGTACAGCCACACCGAGCGCAGCGTCCGCGTCGTGACCCAGGCATCGGAGAGCGCTTCCACAAAGTCCACCTTGTTCGGAATCCCGCCGTCAAGCGTGTTGACGTCGTCCACGACCTTCCGCCACCCTTCGGCTGGTCGCTTGCGGAGTGCCGGTGAAGCGAACCCGAGTGCGGCGGGAACCCCGGCAATGGTGCCGGTCAGCGCGGCTCCGATGCCGCTGAGCCATGCGATGAATCGCCGGCGCGCGTGGCGCGGAGCGGCGTCGGGGGCCAGGTCCTGGGCGCCGGGCGAATGGTCCAAACGTCTGTCAGTCATGCGGAGCCTCCGCCTTGCGGGCGTGCGATCGGTGAGTTGTCATCGGCATCGTCTTACGGCCGCTTGCCCTTCGCGGGCGGTGGCGTAGCTGAATCCGTCCGTGGCGCACCGCCCATCACTCCGGGTTGCATCGGCGCGCCGGGCGTCATTCCACGCATGGCGCCACCCATGGCGCCATGCGTGGCGCCACCCGGCGTCATGCCGGCCATGCCGCTGGCGCCCATCACGCCAGGCATCATCTGGCCTGGCGCCATCATGTGGGCGGTCTGGAACGCGCCCTGCGACCGATACTGGAACCAGTAGTACGTGGTGCAGGCCCCGACGGCGATGCCGCCCACCACGAGTATCCATCCGGCCAGTCGCAGCAGCCCGGCCGCGGCATCCTTGCCGGCGCGGTGGAGCAATACGATGCCGCCGGCGACGGCCATGATCTCCAGCATGCCGGCGATGTCAGCGACGAATTGTGGCATTTGCACCCTCCAGCAAATTGCGCGGCGCGCCCGCCACGGCCCGAACGCCGGGCGCGGCAGGCTCGCCAGATTGACCCGCTTCCTTCCGTTTCTCCCCGACCGCGATGTAGGTCGTCCCGAAGTACCGCTCCTCCATCGCGACGAGATGCAGGTGGTTCGCGAGTGACTCCCACGGATGGTGGTGGCGGAGGTCGAGGGTCACGCCGAATGGCCGGAGCAGTGGGACGACGGCGTGCAGCGTCCACTCCGGCCAGGCTGGCGGGGCCTTGAAGTCGACCACGACGAACCGGCCCCCCGGCACAAGTGCCTCCGCCCCGCGGCGGATCACCGCGTCGTACTCCGGAGCCAACGTGAGCGCGAACGTCGAGACGATGCCGTTGACGCCCGTCGGGAACGTGAACTGCGCCGCCGCGGACTCGACGAGGTCGACGTTCGTCCAGCCGTTTCGGTTTGCGCCCGCGCGGGCCTGGTCCAGCATCGCGGGCGTCAGGTCCACGCCGACGACCCTCCCGGTCGCGCCGATGGCCTGCTGGATTGCGGGGAAGTTCGCGCCGGTTCCGCACCCGATCTCGACCACGGTGTCGCCGGGCCGCAAGGCGAGCGCCTCGACGCCGCGGCGTCGGTATGCGCCGAGGCGGTAGCCGACCAGCGCATAGGCATGTGACGTGAGGTGGTAACGCCGCGCACGTCGGCGGTACACCTCTCGAATCTCCTCGGGGGTCATCATGGCGAGAGCGAGGAGACGTACGCGGCAACCGAACAGGCCTGGACCGAATCGAGCGGCGCGCCGCCGAGGGCGGGCATCGGCGCCGGGTACTGTTTTGGCTGCGGAACGCCGGTGCGCACGAGTCGACTGATCGCGACAAACGACCCGTCCACGTTGAGCCAGGTCGAGTCGGTGAGGTTCGGCGCCGCGGCCGTGCCGTGAGCGTCGCTACCGTGGCACGCGTAGCAGTTGCCCGCCCCAGTGAACACCTGCCGTCCCGCGTCCACCAGCCGCTGCGTAACCGGCGGACATCCGGGCGCTGTGGCGGCGCGTACCACGGCGCGGGGCGCCGCCGCCGTGTCGGCGGGCCCGGACATCATCCCGGACCCCGGCATCATGGGCACTGAACCACCCATCATGCCGCGCCTTCCGGGCCGAGCCGCGCCCTGTCGGCCCGAGTCCGGCATGCACGCGCCCACCAGCAGCGCGGCCGCCGCCGCGAGACCGAGCGCGGCGCGTCCGGTCATCGTGCGGCTCCCTTTCGCGCACGGGTCGGCGACGGGCGTCCGTTGGCGGCGGCTCGCGAATGGATCTGTTCCTTGTTCCGGATGTGATACAGCGCCTCGACGGGCAGCACCACGATGATGCCGTCGCCTTCAATGCCGGTGTGCGCGGCATCCGCGATGGCCTCCGCCACGCGGTACGCCTGGCCGCGCGGAAGGAAGATCTCCACGCGGATGTGCTCGTCGAGCAAATCGGCGGCATACATGTTGCGATACTCGCCGAATCCCTTCACGCGGGTCACGCTGATGCCGGGCACCTTGAGCGCCAGCACGGCGTCCTCCACCGCACGAAGCCGACCGGCGCGGAAGATGGCCGTCACCTTCCGGATGGACTGGCGTCGCGTCATAGGGCAACCCGCCGCAAGCGCAGCGCGTTGGCGACCACCGACACCGAGCTGAAGCTCATGGCGGCCGCCGCGATGATCGGGGACAGCAGGAGGCCGAACGCGGGGTACAGCACGCCGGCCGCGATGGGAACGCCCGCCGAGTTGTAGCCAAAGGCGAACAGCAGGTTCTGGCGGATGTTGCGCATGGTCATCCGGCTCAGGCGACGGGCGCGGATGATGCCGCGCAGGTCACCCTTGACCAGCGTGACGGGTGCGCTTTCCATCGCCACGTCGGTCCCGGTCCCCATCGCAATGCCGACCTGGGCTTGCGCCAGCGCCGGTGCGTCGTTGATGCCGTCGCCGGCCATCGCCACGAACCGGCCTTCGGCCTGCAGCCGCTTCACCACCTCCACCTTCTGGTCGGGCAGCACTTCGGCCACAACGTCGTCGATCGCCAGCTGCGATGCCACCGCCTGCGCCGTGGCGCGGCTGTCGCCGGTGAGCATGACCACGCGCACGCCTTCGCGGTGGAGGGCGGCGATCGCCTCCGGCGTGCTGGCCTTGATCGGGTCAGCGACGCCGATGAGACCGGCCACCGCCCCGTCCACCACGACGAACATCACCGTCTGCCCCTCGCCACGGAGCACCTCGGCGCGTTGGGCCTGGGGACCGGCGTCAGCTCCGACCTCTTGCACGAGCGCCGCGTTGCCGAGCGCTACCTTGTGGCCGTCCACCGTGCCGCGCACACCCTTGCCGGTGACGCTCTGGAAGTCGGCAGCGTTCGTCAGTTCGACGCCGCGTGACTCGGCGCCCGCCACGATCGCCGCGGCCAGCGGGTGTTCGCTGCCGCGCTCGAGCGAGGCGGCGAGACGGAGGAGGGCACCCTCGTCGCCGGTGCCGGCCGTCTGGACCGTCACAAGCCGCGGCTTGCCCTCGGTAAGCGTACCGGTCTTGTCCACCACGAGCGTGTCCACCTTGCGCATGGTCTCTATGGCCTCGGCATTCTTGAACAGGACGCCCACCGACGCGCCCTTGCCGGTGGCCACCATGATCGAGAGCGGCGTGGCAAGACCGAGGGCGCACGGGCACGCGATGATGATCACCGCGATGCCGTTGATGAGTGCGTGGGTGAAGCGCGGCTCCGGCCCCACCCGGTTCCACACGACGAACGTGATGATCGCGATGACCACCACCGACGGCACGAACCACGCCGAAACGACGTCGGCGAGCTTCTGGATGGGAGCGCGGCTGCGCTGTGCGGTCGCGACCATCTCGACGATGCGCGAGAGCAGGGTGTCGGCGCCGACCTTGTCCGCGCGCATCACGATGGCGCCCGTTCCGTTCACGGTGGAGCCGACCACGCGGTCGCCCTTGTGCTTCTCCACCGGGATCGGCTCGCCGGAGACCATGGACTCGTCGATCGAGCTCGCGCCCTCCAGCACGACGCCATCGACGGGAACCTTCTCGCCCGGCCGGACGCGCAGCCGGTCGCCCACGGCGACGTGCTCGAGCGGGACGTCTTCCTCGGCGCCGTCGTCCCGGATGCGCCGGGCCGTCTTGGCCTGCATGCCGAGCAGCATCCGGATGGCGCTGCTCGTCTGGCTGCGCGCGCGGAGTTCAAGCACCTGACCCAGCAGGATGAGCGTGACGATCACGCCTGCGGCCTCGAAATACACGTCCACCTCGCCGCCGGCGCCGCGGAGCGACGGCGGAAAGAGGCCGGGCGCCAGCGCGGCCACGAGGCTGTACCCGAACGCCACCGACACGCCGAGGCCGATGAGCGTGAACATGTTGAGGCTCATGTTCCGGACCGAGTTTACGGCGCGCACATAGAACGGCCACGCGGCCCAGGTGCAGACCGGCGTCGCCAGCAGCAGTTCCACCCACATGCGAACGTGTGGCGCCAACATGCGCGATACCGGGTCGCCGGGGAGGTACTGCCCCATCGCGATGGCCACGAGCGGAACGGTGAACACGGTGGAGAACCAGAACCGCCGTGTCATGTCGCGCAGCTCGGGATTCACTTCTTCCTCGGCCGCCGCTGTTCGCGGCTCGAGGGCCATGCCGCAGATGGGACAGCTGCCGGGCTCGCTGCGCACGATCTCGGGGTGCATGGGGCACACCCATTCCGTGGCGGCCGTGCTCGGGGCAGGCGGCGTCACCGGCTCGAGGGCCATGCCGCACTTCGGGCAGGCACCGGGTGCCGGTTGCCGAACGTCCGGGTGCATCGGACAGGTGTATTCGGTAGACGTCATGCGATGGTCTCCATTTGTGGTCTCGCGGGCGCGGCAAACTGCAGCACGGCTTGCAAGGTGGCGTGATCGATCACTTCGGTCCTGATCAGCTCCTCCGCAAGGCGGGCGAGGGCATCACGACGCGCGGCCAATGTGTCGCGCACCCGGTCGTGGGCATCCGTCAGCATCCGGCGCAGTTCCGCGTCGATGCGCCTTGCGCTGTCGTCGCTGTACTCCCGCATGGAAGCGTGCGCGACGTCGAGAAAGGCCGGCTGGCGCGGCGGTTCGTACGTGGCGAGTCCCAAAGCGTCCGTCATCCCGTATCGCGTGATCATGTCGCGGGCGAGGTCGGTTGCCCGCTGCAAGTCATCCTGGGCGCCGGTGGAGACGTCGCCGAATACGAGTTCTTCCGCGACGCGTCCGCCGAGGAGCACGTCGAGGCGATCGAGCAGCTCGAGGCGCGTAAGGAGGTAGCGGTCCTCCGTGGGCTGCTGCTGCGTATATCCGAGCGCCGTCGCGCCGCGCGGAATGATGGAAATCTTTGCCACGCGGTCGGCGTGAGGCCGCAGCTCGGCCACCAGTGCGTGCCCCGCCTCGTGGTGCGCGACGATGGTTTTCTCCCGGGCGTTCATCACGCGCGACTTGCGCTCGAGCCCGGCGACGACGCGATCGATCGCCTCGCTGAAATCGGTCATTTCAACGGCCGCCTTGCCGGCCCGTGCGGCCAGGAGGGCCGCCTCGTTGACGAGGTTCGCGAGGTCGGCGCCGACAAACCCGGGAGTGCGTGCGGCCAGCGCCGCCAGGTCGACGGCCGCGTCCAGCGTGACGCCGCGGGCATGAACCCGGAGGATCTGCTCGCGGCCGCGCACGTCGGGGCGCTCGACCACGACCTTGCGGTCGAAGCGGCCCGGCCGGAGCAGGGCCGGGTCCAGGATCTCAGGCCGGTTGGTCGCGGCGAGCAGGAGCACTCCCTTGCCGGCCTCGAA
>JAYEKC010000549.1:0-1731 GCA_034716715.1 Gemmatimonadota bacterium
GCAGGCCCACGGTGACGTGCGGCGCCCGGCGCGAGATCTCCACGAGCCGGATCGCGACCGTCCCCACCGCCATGAATGCCGCGACGTGGAAAAGCGTGTACGAGGTCACCGCCACCGCCATCGTCGGCGTGCCCGTGTAGCCGATCACCGAGATCAGCGCTCGCCCCAGCATGTCGGGCGTGTAGAGCGGGCGCCCGCCAATCAGGTCCACCACGAAGAACCAGCCGGCAACGGCGCCCGCGCCCAGCAGGCCGGTCACCACCCCTTCGCGCCATACCCTGGACATCGCCATCGGTGCCTCCCGTTCCCGGGCCGGCCCGGGCCGCGCGCGCCGCATGACCCGACCACCGGCCACTGCCGTTGGTGTGCCGCTACACCCATCCATACCCCATTCCGGCGCATTCGTCCAGTCCGGCCGCCGCGCACCGGCGGCCGGGCGCGGCCGGCAGCGCCTGGCGCCGCGCGACGCAGCCGGCGGTAGATTCTGCGCAATGACGGCATCCCCGCAGCTCGCCACGCAGACCGCCACCCGCGCCACCCCACAGCTCGACCCGGCCTTCCTCGCGCCCGTCCGGCAGCGCGAGCGGCTCGTATCGCTCGACGTGTTCCGCGGCCTCACGATCGCGGGCATGCTCCTCGTGAACAACCCCGGGTCGTGGGGCGCCATCTACCCGCCTCTCGAGCACGCCGCCTGGCACGGCTGGACGCCCACGGACCTCATCTTCCCGTTCTTCCTGTTCATCGTCGGCATCACGACGCATCTCTCGCTTTCGACCCGGCGTGACCGCGGCGACGACGACCGCGCGCTGCTCGCGCAGATCCTGCGCCGCACGGCCCTGATCATCCTGGCCGGGTACCTCCTGGCGATGTTCCCCTACTATCCGCTCTCGCGCATCACCGGCGTGCGGATCCCGGGCGTGCTCCAGCGAATCGGTGTCGCGTACGGCTGCTCCGCGCTGCTCACCTTCCGCACCACCCTTCGGCAGCAGGTGCTGATCGTCGTCGGGCTGCTTTACGGCTACTGGTTCGCGATCACGCTGCTCCCCGTGCCCGGCGCCGGCGGTGGCATCGGCGCCAACCTCATCGACGATCCGTCGCGCACGCTTGGCGCCTGGCTCGACCGCACCGTCCTCGGCAGCCACCTCTGGGTGGGGTCGAAGACGTGGGATCCGGAAGGCATCCTCTCCACCGTCCCCGCCGTTGGCACGGCGATGCTCGGCGTGATGGCCGGCCGCTGGCTCGGCGCCGCGCGGCCGCTCCCGGAACGGCTCGCGGCCCTCTTCGCGGCCGGGGCGATCGGGATGATGGCCGGGCTGATGTGGCACTGGTCCCTGCCCATCAACAAGGGGCTCTGGACCAGCTCCTACGTGGTATTCACGGCCGGCATGGCGTGTGTGACGCTCGCCACAATTTCCTGGGTCATCGACGTCCAGGGCGTGACCTGGTGGACCCGGCCGCTCGTCATATATGGAATGAACCCGCTGGTGGCGTTCGTCGGCTCCGGCATGATGGCGCGGACGATCTACACCCTCTGGAAGGTGGAGCGCGGCGGGCAGGTGGTGCCGGCGGAGACCGCGATCTACCAGTCGGTGTTTGCCTCGTGGCTCGAGCCACGCAACGCATCGCTCGCCTTCGCCGTATGCTTCGTGTTACTCTGGTACGGCATACTCTGGGTGCTATGGCGACGAAAGATCTTCCTCAAGGTGTGACGTACCGTGTTCCCGCCGCCCG
>JAYEKC010000550.1:0-1731 GCA_034716715.1 Gemmatimonadota bacterium
GCCGGTCGTGGTCTCCTCCGAGACGCCCTTGATGGCCCTGGCGGTCTCCCGCCAGCGGTTCGGGTTGGCCTTGAGCTCGCGCCGCAGCAGGTCGAGGATGACGCCCCATTCCTCGCTGTCGGTGACCGGGTTGTGCTGGGGCACGGCGCCGGCCTTCTCGAACTCGACGCCCTTGTGGATGAGCAGCGTGGCGTCGCCGCCGTCGTCCACGATCAGGTTCGGACCGCCGCCGTCGGGCCAGCGCAACGCCTCGTCGGTGCACCACCAGTACTCGGTGAGCGTCTCGCCCTTCCACGCGAACACCGGGACGCCGCTCGGATCGTCCACGGCCCCGTGCGGGCCCACGACCACGGCGGCGGCCGCGTGATCCTGCGTGGAGAAGATGTTGCAGCTGACCCATCGGACGTCGGCGCCCAGCTGGGCGAGCGTTTCGATGAGCACCGCCGTCTGGACCGTCATGTGCAACGACCCCATGATGCGGGCGCCGGCCAGGGGCTGCTGCCCGGCATACTCGGCGCGCAGCGCCATCAGTCCCGGCATTTCATACTCGGCCAGCCGGATTTCCTGGCGGCCGAAGGGGGCGAGGGAGAGGTCGCGCACCTTGAAGGGAACGCGGCCGGCCGCGGTGGCGGCGGCAAACGGGGAATGGGCGACGGCAGTCATGAGTTGGACGGGTGACGGGTGACGGATGACGAAAAACGGGTAACGGGCGCGCTTACGACAGGGTGGCCACGAACAGCGCGGGTCCGCGGGCCGCGGGCGAGTCCGGCAGCGGAACGTACCGACAGGTGGTGAAGCCGGCGTCGGCGCCCCACTGCGCCAGCTGGCCATCCGCAATGCCCTGCCAGGCATGGCCCATCTGCTCGCGCAGGTCGGCCTGGTCGTGCGGCCGGAGGTCGAGGACGATGACGCGCCCGCCGGGCGCCAGGGCCCGCCGCACCGCGCCCAGGACCTCGGCCGGCTCGACGATGTACTGCAGGACGAGCGAAAGCAGCGCCGCGTGCGCCTCGCCCGGCTCGAGCGGCAGGTCCTCGAGCGAGCCCTGCCGCACCTCGGCGTTCGCGCGGCGGGCCAGGCGGGCGCGGGCCGCGCGGAGCATCGGCGCCGACTCGTCCACCGCGATCACGCGCGCGACGAACGGCGCCGCCGCGTCGGCGAACTGCCCGGTGCCGCACCCCAGGTCGGCCAGCGTCCACGCCGGGTCGAGCAGGCCGAGCAGCGAGAGGAGCTCCACGCGCTCGCCGAAGAGCTCGGCCCGGAGGCGCTCCCACTGCCCCGCCCCGGACGCGAAGAACTTCTGCGACTTCGTGTGCCGCGCCGCCAGCACGCCGCGCACGCGCTCGGCGTCGCGCTGCACGGCGGTGAGGCCGGCCAGCTCGTCGCGCACGGCGTGCCACAGGCGCTTCCCCGCCACGTCGCCGCTCCAGTCGGCGATCCGGTAGCGGTTGCTCGTGCCGTCCTCGCGGCTCGCGACGAGGCGCGCGTCGGCCAGGGCCCTGAGGTGGCGGCTCACCGTGGACTGGGGCAGCTGCAGGGCGCGATGCAGCTCGCCGACGGTCAGCTCGTGGCGCTCGAGCGCCGCGAGCAACCGCGCGCGGATGGGGTCGGAGAGGGCGGCCAGCCGGCCGAAGAGGGGAGATTGCTTCATCCGTATATCCGGATGAAAGGTTACATCATTGTCGGCGCCGGTCAAGGCGGGCGGAGGGCATCCACGGCCCGGTGCCGCGCCCG
>JAYEKC010000551.1:0-8828 GCA_034716715.1 Gemmatimonadota bacterium
GGGGCCGAACCCGTCGCCGACGGCGGCGAACCGGAGCGGGGCCACGGCGTTGGCGGAGTCGAGGATGGCCCGCATCTCGGCCGCCGTGGCGACACCGTACACGATCAGCTTGTCGTCGCGGAGGCGGCCGACCATGTCGAAGTTGACCATGGCGTCCACGCTGGCGAGCGGCACCGGCGGGTGGTTCACGAGCCACGCCGACCCGAGGAGGCCCTGCTCCTCGCCGCTGAAGTGGGTGACGAGGATGGAACGACGCGTCGGGCGCAGGGCAAGCCGGCGGGCGAGGGCGAGCACGGCCGCGGAGCCGCTGGCGTTGTCGTCGGCGCCGTTGCGAATGGCGTTGCCGGCGTCGGGGTCGAGCGCTCCCTCGGTCGAACGTCCGAGATGGTCGAAGTGCGCACCGATGACGACGAACTCCCCGGCGAGGGTGGGGTCGGTGCCCCGCACGATTCCGGCCACGTTCTGCGTGCGCAGTTCCCTTGGCGGGCCGCCTCGCACGGGCTCCCGCGCGACGAACGGCAGGAGGTACGACGCGGCGCATCCGCGCCCGCAGCTCGCGGTCGGGACCGCCGGATCGAGCCGGAGTGCGGCGTAGCGGCGTGCGAGGTATGCGGCGGCGCTGTCGTTCCCCGCCGTGCCCGTGCGGCGACCCTCAAGGCGGTCCGAGGCCAGGTAGGCAATGTCGTCGCGGATGAGCGTCGAGTCCGGAACGGCGTGCGACGCCAGGTTGGCGCCGGTCGGGGCGGTTGCGCGGCACGCGCAGGCGAGCGCAAGCGCGGCAAACGGGGCCACGCGCGGACGGATGGCGGTCATGACAGTGGATGGGTTGTGGATGACGTGCGTATGTTATGCGCACGCCGGGACGGTCACCACCGCCGCCGGCGGCCATCGCATCTCATGGACGACTCCTTCAACCTGGCGCGCCGCGTCGCGCGGTTCGTATCACTGCTGATCCGGTCGCCCGAGGCCGTGGACCAGCAGAAGCTCGAGCTGCGCACGCTCATGCTGCTCACGAAGGAAGGCTCGGTCCGGCTCACGACCCGCCGTGGCCAGCTGATGGCCAACGGCCTGATGGTTCCCGAGGTGCTGGCCGGCGTGCGCGACCTGGCCGACCACCTGAGCGGGCACGGCATCGAGGAACTCGAGATCAGCCAGGACGTGGAGGCGGCGGACCTCCTCGCGGTGGGCCGGGTCATTGCGCAGCCCCCGAAGGCCGACCACCGCGCGGTGCACGAGCGCCTGCGCGCGCTGGAGGCGCCGACGGTGCGGGTGGTCCTGGCCGAGGTGGAGCCGACGGAAGCCGAGCCGGCGGCCGCCGTCCCCGAGCCGGCGCCGGGGACGCCGGAACGCATTCCGTTCGTGCTCGCGCGCGCGGCCCGCGGGGGCGACGGTCATCCGCTCGGCCCCCTCTTCGAGGAAGTCGCGTTCGCCGTGGAGCAGGCGACGCGGGAAGGGCGCACGGGCGACGCGATCGGCGCGTTCAACCAGATCGTGGGACACGAGGCGCAGGCGGCAAACGCGGAGGCGCGCCGGCATTTCGTGCTCGCCGTGCGGCGGCTGACCAAGCCCGTCATCCTCGCGCCGATCGCGGCGAGCCTGCGGGACCATCCAGACCTCGGCGACCCGGCGGTCGCCGTTCTCATCCGCTGCGGCTCGGACGGCGCCGACGCCGTGGTGGATCAGGCGTTGCGGGCTCCAACCCGGGCCGAGCGCGCCGTGTTCGTGCAGGCGCTCGAACGGCTTCCATCGTGCGACGACGCGCTGGTTGCGATGCTGGGCGATGCGCGGCCGCACGTGGCGCGCGCGGCGGCCGAACTCATCGGCGCGCGCCGGCCCGCCGGCGGCGACACGGCACTGGCCGACCTGCTCGGCGGGGCGGATTCCCGCGTGCGCCGTGCCGCCGTGCGCGCCCTCCGCAGCTACGAGACGCCCTTCTCGATCGACGCCATCGCCCGCGCGCTGGACGATCCCATCGTCGAGATCCGGCTCGAGGCGGCGGCGGCCCTCGCGGCGCGCAAGGCCGCCCGCGCCGGCGAACTCGTGGGCCGCGCGGTGGAGTCCGAGACGGACCTCGAGGTGCAGGTGGGCCTCATCAACGCGCTGGGGCGCATCGCCACACCCGACGCGGTCGCGCGCCTGGCCCGGATGGCTGAGGCCGGGGCGGGCCTCTTCGGCGCGCGCCGCGACACGGCGGTGCGCGTCGCGGCCACCCGCGCGCTGGCCGAGGCCCGGACCCCGGGTGCCATCAGCACGCTGCAGTCCCTCGCGAACGACAAGGAGCGCGAGGTGCGCGAAGTCGCGGCCCGCGCCATCGCCCGCTGAACCGCCCACCACGACCGGAGCCTCCGTGAACACCCTCCTCTTCCTTGGCATCGGCCTGGTCGCCGGCGTCTGCAGCGGCATTTTCGGCATCGGCGGCGGCGTCGTCGTCATCCCGATGTTCGTCTTCATCGCGAAGATGAGCCAGAAGCTCGCCACCGGAACGTCGCTGGCGCTGTTGCTGCCGCCCCTCGGCCTGCTGGGCGCAATTGCCTACTATCGCGCCGGCAACGTGGACGTGCGGGCTGCCGCGCTGACCGCCGTGGGCCTTTTCGTCGGAGCGTGGGTGGGCGCCCGGCTCTCACTCGGAATGAGCGACCTCGTCCTCAAGCGGGCGTTCGCGGTGCTGCTGGTGATCGTGGCAACCCGCCTCTGGTTCACGGCGAGCTGAGCAGCGGGCTGGGCGTCAGGCCACCCGGCGGGCGGCGTCCGTCGCGAGGGGGGTGAACAGCGCCGGCGCGAACAGGCGGGCGAGCGCCTCGATGCCCGCCACCACGCGGGGACCGGGGCGGCTGGTGAGCGTTGCCGCGTCGAGCGCCCACACCTGACGGGCCCCGAGCGACGGCAGGGCGCGCAGGAGCCGCGCCGCCTCATCGGCCGCGCGGTCGAGGCCGAACCCGCACGGCGCAACTACGACGAGTTGCGGCGCGGCGTCGAGCAGCTGGTGGTGCGTGAGCACGCGCGAGTGTTCACCGGGCGCCGCAAGCACGTCGGTCCCGCCGGCAAGCCGCACTTGCTCCGGCACCCAGTGGCCGCTGGCGAACAACGGGTCGGTCCACTCCAGGACCGCCACGCGTGGGCGTGGCGCCCGCGCGGCCTTCAGGCGTTCGTGCACGCTGCGGATGCGCCGCCGGAGCCCGGCCACCAGCTCCTCGGCTTCGTCGGCGAGGCCGGTCGCGCGGCCAAGTGTCAGGACGTCGTCGAGGAGGGCGTCCACGGTTCCGCCTCCGAGGGTGAGCACGCGCGGCGGCGGGTCGAGGCTGGCGGCGAGTCGCCGGACTTCGGACTCACTCACGGCGCAGACGTCGCACAGCGACTGCGTGACGAGAAGGTCCGGGCGGAGGGCGCGAATCCGCTCGTGATCGAGCGAGTACATTGGCCGGCCGGCGGCGGAAATCTCGCGCACGGCGGCGTCGATGGCCGCGCTGGAGGCCGACGCGTCCACCGGCGTCGCCGTCACGCGGGGCAGCCCGGCCACCGCCGGGTGATCGCAGGAGTGCGACACGCCGACCAGTAGCGGCGCGCCGCCAAGGGTCACGAGCGTGTCCGTCGCACCGGGAAGCAGTGAGACGACTCGCATGCGTCCGGCGGTCACGCGTTTCGGCTGACCCGCTCCGCGACCGTCGCGGTCAGGGCGCCTTTGCTTCGTACACGGCCTTCCCGGCCACCCATGTCGAGAGCACGCGCGTCTTCAGCACGAGGGACGCGGGCACCCGCATGATGTCCTGGTCGAGCACCACGAAGTCGGCCCACTTGCCCGGCGTGAGCGAGCCGAGCTCGTTCTCCTGGAACGCCGCATAGGCCGGCCAGATGGTCATGGACTTGAGGGCCTCCTCGCGGGTCATCTCCTCTTCGGGGTACCAGCCACCTGGCGGCCAGTCATTGGCGTCCTGCCGGGAGATGGCCGCGTGGAACGAGATGAGCGGGTTCACGTACTCGACGGGGAAGTCGCTGCCGTTCGGGACGACGACGCCAGTGTTGAGCAGCGCCCGCCACGCGTAGGCACCGGGAAGCCGGTGCACGCCGAGCCGCGCACCCGCCCAGTACATGTCGCTGGTCTGGTGGCTCGCCTGCATCGAGGGAATGACGCCAAGCTGCGCGAAGCGCGGGACGTCGGCGTAGTTCAGGATCTGGGCGTGCTCGATGCGGAACCGGTGGTCGGCCACCGGGACCTGCTTGAGCGCCGCCTCGTAGGCGTCGAGCGTCACGCGGTTGCCTCGGTCGCCAATCGCGTGGGTGTTCACCTGGAAGCCGGCCCTGAGCGCCTTCACGGCAACCGACTCGATGAACTTCGGGTCGCTCACCAGGAGGCCGCTGTTCTTCGGGTCGTCGCTGTACGGGTCGAGCAAGGCCGCGCCCCGTGAGCCGAGCGCACCGTCCGCGTAGAGCTTGATGCTGCGGATCCACAGCGTGCCGTTGTAGAGCGCGCTGCGCGGGCCCGCGGCGATCATCCGGTCGAGCGCTGGCGACTCCTGCCGGCCGCCGCTGATCATCACGTACATCCGGGCGTTGAGCTGGTCCGCCCTGCCGAGCTCCTCGTAGACCGAGAGCACGTCGGACCCCTCGCCGGCGTCGTGCACGCCGGTGAGGCCCCAGCGGTGCATCTCGCCGATGGCCGCGAGGAGGTTGCGCCGGATCTCGTCGTGCGATGCCGCGGGCACCACGCGGCGGACGAGGCCCATCGCGTTGTCCACGAAGACCCCCGTCGGGTTGCCGGCCGCGTCGCGCTCGACGTGGCCACCGTCCGGGTCCTTTGTTGACGCGCCGACGGCGGCGAGTTCCATCGCCTTGCGGTTGACGAAGATCGCGTGCCCGTCGATGCGGGTGAGGATCACCGGATTGTCGGGGAAGGCCGCGCTGAGCTTCTCGTGGGTGGGGAACCGGGTGTCGCCCCACCGGTTCTGGTCCCACCCGCGGCCCACGATCCACTGTCCCGCGGGCGTGCCGCGGCCCCGGGCGACGACGCGCGCCACGACCTCGTCGAGGCTCGTCGAGCCGACGAGGTCGACCGTGGCGAGCGCCTCGCCGAGGCCCTCGACGTGGCCGTGTGCGTCCACCATCCCCGGGATCACGGTGCGGCCGCCGAGGTCCACGACCCGCGTCTGCGGCCCGCGGAGGGCCAGCGCGCCACGCGCGTCGCCCACGAACGCCACGCGCCCGCCGCGGACGGCGAGGGCGCCGGCCACCGGCCGGGCGTCGTCAACCGTGTAGACGCGGGCATTCGTGACGATGAGGTCGGCCGGCGCCGATGCCTGGCCGCCGGCGGGCGCGGCCGCCACGGCGAGGGCGATCGCGAGCGCGCCGCCGAACGCGCCGCCGAACGCGCCGCCGACCGCGCGGACGCGACCCGTCATTCCTCCACCTCGGGCGAACGACCGCTCAGGTCGCGGACAATGGCGAGCGCCGCCGTCTGCAGGGCGATGTCGCCCACGTCGGTGCCCTCGGGGAAGAGCCGGGCGAGCGAGACGCCGATGAAGTGCCCGGCCCGCGCCACCACGTCGCTGAGGCGCTGGCCCTCGGCGGCCGGCAGGTACCCGCGCACCACGCGGCCGCCGATCAGCACGGCTTCGATCATGCGTTCGCCGGCGCCGGACGCGCTGGTCGAGACGCCGACGTCGCCGTCGAGCGAGATGGCCATCACCACGTGCTCCGTTTGCAGGATCATGTGGCCGGGCGCCTCGCCGGCGCCCACGCGCGCGGCGTCGGTCACGTTCATCCATCCCGACCGCGTGTTGAGGAAGGCCACCAGGGACTGGTCGCCGCCGGCTTTCACCGTCCCCTCGATGGTCGCCCCGTCGCGGAGCACGAACTGGAGCCGCCGCGTCTTGAGGGCGCGGGGACGCGTGACGGCAGCGGGCGCCGGAACGGGCCGCGAGGTGGGCGGTGTCGGGGAGCGCGGACGATTCGGTGGGGTCATGGACGGATCTTGCGGTAGGCTTCGACGGTGGCGCCGTCGCGCGCGGAGATGCCGGGCGGCCGCGCCATCTCGCGCTCGATCTCGTCGATCTCGCGCGGCGCGTCGGCCGTGATGCGGTCGTAACCGGCGGCGGTCACGACGTAGTCGTCCTCGATGCGGACGCCGATGTTGGCGTACTTCGCGACGGCGGAGGCGATCCGGCCGCGGAACGCCAGGTTGGCCGCCGTGGCGGGGACGATGTCCACCGTGTTCGCCCGGACGTAGATGCCCGGCTCGATCGTGAAGGCGCTGCCCTCGACGAACGCGCCGGCGCTGTACGCGTCCACGTCGTGGACGTCGAGGCCGATCGGGTGCCCGAGGCCGTGCATGTAGTACAGGCGATATTGCGGTACCGCGCGGCCGTTGTCCTCGTACGTGGCGTCGGGGGCCTCGATGAGGCCGAGCCGGGCGAGGCCCTGCTTCAGCACGTCGAGCGCCGCCTCGTTCAGCGCGCGGAACGACCCGCCCGGCCGGATCTGGCGCTCGGCCGCCTTCTGCGCCGCGAGGACGATCTCGTAGACCTCCCGTTGCTCGGGCGAGTACGTCCCGTTCACGGGCACGGTGCGCGTGAGGTCGGCGGAGTACCCGGCGTAGTACGTGGCCATGTCCATGTTGAGCACTTCGCCGGCCTTCATGTAGCGGTCGTCGCGGTTGTAGTGGAGCGTAGTGGAGTTGGGGCCGGACCCGACGATGGACCCGTAGGAGGGGCCGTCGCCGCCGTTGCGCCGGAACGTGTACTCGGCGAGCGCCTGGACCTCGAACTCGTTCATGCCCGGCTCGATGTTGCGCAGCACCTCGCGGTGCGCCGTGGCGCTGACCTTCGCGGCCATGCGGATGAGCGCCACCTCGGCCGGCGACTTGCGCGCCCGGAGCGACATCACCGTGCGCGAGGCGTCGGTGACTTTGGTCTCGCGGTGGCGCTCCTTCACCTGGTCGAGGAACTGGTCGTCGCCGGTGCGCGGGGCGCGGGGCGCGGGCACGTCGGCGCCGCCCGCGGTGAAGTCGCCCACCGCGAACAGTGGGGCGCCGCCGGCCAGCACGGAATCGAGGACCGTCCGCAGGGTGCGCGCGTCGCGGCCATCCATCCCCGTCTTCGGGCGCACGCCGTCCACGCCAAGCCGTTCACCGGTCCACACTTCCTGCGCCGGGTCGCGTGGTTCGACGAAGAGCATCTGCCGGTCCTGCCCGCCCCGCCGCACGATGACGAGGGCGCTGCCCGGCTCGAGGAAGCCGGTGAGGTACCGGAAATTCTGCGCCTGCCAGAAGTTCTCGTAGTTCTCCCGCGGTTCCGGCGCGCCGAGCACGAGGTAGACGCCGTCGCCGTGGCGCGCCGTGAGCGCGGCGCGCCGCGCGGCGTACTCGGACTCCGGAATCTGGGCGCGCAATGGCGCGGCGCCGGCGGCGAGCGCAGCCAGCAGGGCGAGGCGCAGGGAGAGGGGCATCCAGCTCACGGGTGACGGGGAGTCGGGTTCAGCGGAAGGTGCAACATGGCCGTAGCTTCCTAATGTACGCCGAGCGGCCCTCGCGTCACCACGCCGGCCGCCGAATCCACCCCTCCGGAGCGACCATTTCCATGTCCCGTCCCGCGTCCCATACCCGCTGGCGCCGCCTCGTCGTCGCCGCGGTCTCCGGCGCCGTCGTCGTAGCCTTTGCCGCCAGCGGCGCCGCCGCGCAGAAGGTCACCACGCCGAAGGAATTCTTCGGCCACAACATCGGCGACGACTACTGGCTGCCCACGTACACGCAGTTCACGGCCTACTGGCAGAAGATCGCGAAGGAGTCGCCGCGCGCCCACCTCGACACGATCGGCCTCACGGCCGAGGGGCGCCCGCAACTCTCGATGATCGTGTCGAGCCCGGAGAACATCCGGAGCATGGAGCGGTACCGAAGCATCGCGAAGCAGCTCGCGTACGCCGAGATCGACACGGCCACGGCGAAGCGCTTCGCCCGCGAGGGCAAGGCGGTGGTGTGGATCGATGGCGGCCTGCACGCGAGCGAGGTACTCGGCGCCAGCCAGCTCATCGAGACCAACTACCAGATGCTCACGGGCACCGACCCGGAGACGATGCGAATCCTCAACGACGTCATCATCGTCTTCGTCCACGCGAACCCCGACGGCATGGAGCTCGAGGCCAACTGGTACAACCAGGAGCCCGACAGCTCACGGAAGAACCTCAACACGCCGTTCCTCTACCAGAAGTATGTGGGCCACGACAACAACCGCGACTTCTACATCGCGAACCAGAACGAATCCACGAACATGAACAAGTGGATGTACCTGACCTGGTTCCCGCAGATCATGTACAACCACCACCAGACGGGCCCGGCCGGCGCCGTGATGTTCTCGCCGCCGTTCCGCGACCCGGCGAACTACTTCTTCCACGAGTCCATCATCACCGGGATCGACATCGTGGGCGCGGCCATCCACGCGCGCGCCGAGATGGAGCACAAGCCCGGCGTGGTGTCGCGCTCGATGTCGTCGTACTCCACGTGGTGGAACGGCGGCCTGCGCACCATGGCGTACTTCCACAACATGATCGGCATCCTCACGGAGACGATCGGCAACCCCACGCCGCAGACCATCCCGTTCATCCCGGCGCGGCAGCTGCGGTTCGCCGACTACACGTACCCGCTCGAGCCGTTCCAGACGTGGCACTTCCGGCAGTCGGTGGACTATTCGGTCACGGCCAACAAGGCGATCCTCGACCTGGCCTCGCGCTACCGCGAGACGTACCTCTGGAACATCTACCGCATGGGCCGCGACATGATTGAACGCGGCTCCGAGGACTCGTGGGTGGTCACGCCGCTCACCCTCGCCGAAGCCGAGGAGAAG
>JAYEKC010000552.1:0-8826 GCA_034716715.1 Gemmatimonadota bacterium
GTCGAGCATCGGCCGCACGGACCACCCCCACGCGCGCCACGCCGGCGCAACGGCCGACACGCTCGCCGTGAGCGGCAGCGCCCCGCGCGTCGCGCCGAGCGCAATGTCGGGGCCGGCGTGCGCGACGCCGGCGGTCACGTCCCAGCCGGGGCGCACTGCCCACCCGGCCGACGCGCTCACGGCCACGGCGCTCCCCGTGAGGTCGGCGACGCGCGTGTTCACGAGTTCCACCGCCCCGCCCACGCGCAGCCCGCCGGCGCGGCACGCGCGGCACGCGCGGCGCGCATATGCGACGACCACGGCGTTGTCCTGCGCCAAATACGTGCGTCCGGTGGCCGTCCCGTCCACCCCTGGAATGGAGCTCGCGATCTCGTCCACCGAGCCGTAGTCGAGCAGCGTCGCGCCGAGCCCGAGCGTGCCGCCGAACGCCGGAACTGCCACCGCCGCGGCCGAGAGCCGCGTGGAGGCGAGGTAGCCTTCCGTCGCGGCGGCGGCCGAAGGCGGCTCGCCCGCCAGCTGCCCGGGCGCGGTGAACACCGCCCACTCGCCGGGGCCGGCGGCATCGGCCGCGCCGGCGAGCCCGAGCGCACGCGCCGACGTGGGCAGCGTGAGCACGAGGCCGCCGCGCGCCGCCTGGGCCCCGGCTCCTCGCGCAGCGACTCCAAGCGCGGCGGCGCCGAGCGCAGTGGCTCCAAGCGCAGGCGCCACGGCAACGATCGCTGTCGCGACGTGTCGCGATGGGCGCAACCCGCGCAACCCGCGCAACCCGCGCAACCCGCGCAACCCGCGCAACCCGCGCAACCCGCGCAACCCGCGTCGCACCTCGAGGCCCCAACGCGCGCGCGACGTCACGGCGGCAACCTCAGGATCCCAACCTGCGCGCCGAGCGCCGTCGGCAGGGCCGTGAGGCCCCGCCGCGTGAGCGACAGGCGAACCGCGGCGTCACCGGCACCGGTCGGAACGATGGCATGCAGCATGGTGCCGGGCGGAATCGCGGCGCGCAATGCCGTCCCCGGCGCCGCGAGGTACGTCGCGAGCGGAAACGGGTTGGGGAAGTTCTGGACCGTGCCCTCCCGCGCCATCAGCTGGCGCAGGGCGCGCCCCTGGTAGCGGAGCCGCGAGGGAACCACGCCGCGGGGAAGCCCCGGCAGCGAGTCGGCGAACAGCGCGAGGCCGAAATCGCCGAAGAGGGATGCAAAGCCCTCCCCCGTCGCCGCCTCGAGGTTCGCGACGCCGGTCAGGCGCGTCTGCACCATCCGCCGGATCGCGTCGTCGCCACGCTGGTCCGCCACCCAGCGCAGGAAGAGCCAGCCCGCCCCCTGGTCCTCCAGCGACCCCGCGCCGATGTACGCCGTGACGGAATGCTCCAGCGACGCGTTGAGGTACACGTACGCGTTGAGCAGCAGGGGCCCGATGAACGGCGACGACGAGTCCGGGAACAGCTGCACCGACGAGCTCCGGCCGAACGGCGGCGGGTACCGCGACTCGAAATACCGCGACCCCAGCTCCTCGGCCATGCGGCCCAGCGCCTCGGCGAGCCACGTTTCCTCCGGCACACCGCCCCTCGCGAGCACGTGCTCGTTGAACGAGATCAAGTGCTCCATTTCGTGCAGGAACGTCGCCTGCACCTGCTGCACCACCTGCCGCGTGCTGTGGGCGCAGCTGTAGGCGCCGGCCGCGTCGGGCGCGAGGGCGTAGAACACCTCCCCCTGATTCGAATTGGGCGTCCGCACGAACAGGTCGGGCGGGTAGAAGAACCCGGTCACGTACCCCCGCAGCAGGCAGTCCTGCGCGCGAACCAGCCGGTTCACCACGGGGGTGAACAGCACGATGATGCGTCCGTTGCCGTCCACGTCGGGCACGCCGCCGAACGCGCTCGCGGCCGCATCCCACAGGTGGCTGTCCATCAGTTGGAGCAGCGACGTGAAGTCGAATGACAGGGGCGGCATCGACCGGTCGCGGTAGCCGAGGATGTGGGCCCCGGCGAACGCGAGCACGCCGTCCACCTCGCTGAAGCTCGAGCCATCCGTGTTCGACACCACGCTGAACTTCCGGACGGTGCCGAGGTCCGGCGCCGCGGTGTCGCCCCCGTAGGCCGCAGCGCGACCGCCCGGCGCCGGCATGGCGCCCGATCCCGCACTGGATGCCAGGCGCCGCTCCAGCTCGCGCCGCCGCCGGTCGAACACGGCCGCCACCGGCTCGCCACCGGCCGGCCGCAGCAGCGCCCCCAGGCCGAACGCACCGTCAGGGGCGGGCGCGCGAGCCAACGCGCCCTGCCCGAGCGCCAGACCCGTGCCGGTCACGGCGCCGACGCCCAGTTGCAGCGACTCCGGCACGAAGGCGCCGTCCGGCACCGACGCCAGCTGCGCCGTCACGAGGTACGTGGCGCCTCCACCCGCCAACTCGAGGCAATCACCCACCCGGCCGGCGCTCACCGTGGTGAACCCGTACACCGGCAAGGCCACGCGCGACCGCTGCGCACGGTACGTCACCGAGCCGGGCGCCGCGGCCGCACGGCCGACCGAGACCTGCACGGGGACCGCCCCGGAGTCGGCACACGGCGGGACCACCACCCGAACGCCGTTCGCCGTCGTCAGCCCAATCGGCGCCGCCGGCGCCCCGCCCACGCGCACCACCAGCGCCCCTTCGTCGAACCCCGACCCATTGATCGTGAGCGTGTCGCCCGGGCGAACCTCCGCCGGACTCACGCGCGAGATCGCAGGTCCGTCGCGCGCCACCGCCCAGAGGCGCGCGGAGAGCCGCGGCAGCGCCGCGATTGTCGCGATCACGGCCAACGTGTCGCCGGAGGCGCCCGCGCGCGCACGAACCGAGGCGCGCCCGTCACCTCCCGTCACGGCGACGGTGTCGAGCAGGGCGCCGCCGTGGCGCCTTCCCGGCACGGTCGCGAACCGGACACGCACGCCCATCTCGAAGTTGCCGTCGGGGTTCCGCACCTCGACGGTGAGCGGAACCGTAAACTCGGCGCCGCCGGGCGCCACCTGTGCGTCGCCCGCGACGGCCACGATCCGGAAGTCGAGCGACGGCTCGAAGGCGGGGGCCGTACACGCCGTGGCGAGCGGCAGGGCCAGCCCCAGCCGACGCCAGTGGGCGGGAAACGTCGCGGCCGGGAGCCTATCAAGTAACCTGATGCAGCGCAATATCTTAGGAGTGTGGGACGAGTCGCGTTTCGCTTTGACAGTCCGGCGCATTCCGGGCTACCTTAGATACTTCATGTCCTTCGTACACCTGCACTGCCATTCCGAGTATTCGCTGCTCGACGGCGCGAACCGGATCGACGACCTGATCGCCAAGGCGCTGGAGTTCGAGCAGCCGGCCGTCGCCATCACCGACCACGGGAATTTGCACGCCGCGTGGGAGTTTCAGGAGAAGGCGCGCAAGGCGGGCATCAAGCCGATCATCGGAATGGAGGCCTACGTGGCCCCGGGCGACCGCCGCACCAGGGGGCGCGTGGCCAACGGTGACCGTGCGTACTACCACCTGGTGCTGCTCGCGCGTGACATCGAGGGCTATCGCAACCTCGTGAAGCTCTCGTCCCTGGCGTACACCGAGGGGTTCTACTCGAAGCCCCGCGTGGACCGCGAGCTGCTGGCGAAGTACAACGCGGGCATCATCGTCTCCAGCGCATGCATGGCGGGGGAGATCGCCACGCACCTGCTCGCCGACCGGTTCGACGAGGCCAAGGGCGTGGCCGAGTGGTACGCGGACGTCTTCACGGACCGTTACTACCTCGAGGTCCAGGCCCACGACGCTGGCGAGCAGCAGAAGCTGAACGCCGAGGTGTTCCGGCTCGCGAAGGCCACGGGCCTGCCGGTGGTGGCGACGAACGACTCGCATTTCCTGCGGTCCGACGACCACGACGCCCACGACGTGCTCCTCTGCATCGGGCTGAAGAAGGACCGGCTCGACGCGGACCGGATGCGGTACGACAACGGCCTCTACTTCAAGAGCGCGCCGGAGGTCCTCCAGCGGTTCCCGGACCACGCCGAGGTGCTCGAGAACACGCTGAAGGTCGCCGACCAGGTGGCTGTGGAGTTCGGCAAGAAATACCATCTGCCGGCGTTTCCGCTCCCGAAGGGCGCGAAGAGCGAGAACGACCTCCTGGTGAAGCTCTCGACGGCCGGCGCGGAGGAGCGGTACGGCCGGCCGCTGCCGGCGAACGTCCGCGAGCGGCTCGACTACGAGCTTGGCGTCATCACGAAGACGGGGTACGCGGGCTACTTCCTCATCGTCGCCGACTTCATCAAGGCGGCGCGGGACCGGGGCATCCCCGTGGGCCCGGGCCGCGGTTCGGCCGCGGGTTCGCTGGTGGCCTACGCGCTCAGGATCACGGACGTCTGCCCGCTCAGGTTCGACCTCCTCTTCGAGCGCTTCCTGAACCCGGAACGCGTGTCGATGCCCGACATCGACGTGGACTTCTGCGAGGAGCGCCGCGGCGAGGTGCTCGAGTACGTCCGCAACAAGTACGGGCGCGACTGCGTGGGGCAGATCATCACGTTCGGCACGCTCAAGTCGCGCGCCGCGATCAAGGACGTGGGCCGGGTGCTGGGCTTCACGCCCGCCGAGACCGACGCGATCGCGAAGATGATCCCCAACCAGCCGAACTTCTCGCTCACGGTGAAGGAAGCCGCCGAGAAGGTCCCCGAGCTGCACAAGCTGTACGAGCAGGACGAGCGCCACCGCCAGCTGATCGACTACGCCATCCAGCTCGAAGGCCTGGCCCGGCACGCGGGCGTGCACGCGGCCGGCGTCGTCATCGCGCCGGGCCCGCTCGACGAGTACGTCCCGGTGTGCACGCAGGAGACGAAGGGCTCGGGCGGGCTCGCCGGCGCCGACGACGAGCGCGTGGTGGTCACGCAGTACGACATGAACGCGCTCGAGAAGGCGGGCATGCTCAAGATGGACTTCCTCGGGCTGACCACGCTCACGGTCATCCACCACGCGCTCGAGAACATCGCCGCCCGCGGCCGCGAGGTGCCCGACCTCGCCGCGCTCTCCCTCGACGACGAGCAGACTTACCGCGCCCTCCGCTCCGGCCGCACCGCCGGCGTGTTCCAGTTCGAGTCGCCGCTCGCGACCGACATGGTGCGCTCGATGCGCGCCGACCGCTTCGACGACCTCGTCGCCTCCAACGCGCTGATGCGCCCCGGCCCGCTCGACGCCGGGATGCACCGCGTGTACTGCCGGCGCAAGAAGGGCGAGGAGCCCGTCACGTACGCGCTGCCCGAACTCGAGGAGATCCTCGCCCCCACCTACGGCGTCATCACCTACCAGGAACAGGTGATGCGCATCGCGCAGCGGCTCGCGGGCATCTCGCTCGCCGAAGCCGACG
Organism: Gemmatimonadota bacterium; assembly: GCA_034716715.1. Lineage (GTDB taxonomy): Bacteria > Gemmatimonadota > Gemmatimonadetes > Gemmatimonadales > Gemmatimonadaceae > Fen-1231. Next base: position 5,351 of record JAYEKC010000552.1, read on the forward strand.
TGCTCCGCAAGGCCGTGGGCAAGAAGGACGCCGAGCTCATCCGCAAGGAAATCGACAAGTTTGTCGCAAAGGCCGTCGCCAACGGCTACGAGAAGCATGTCATCGCCGAGCTCGCCGCCCAGATCGAGACGTTCGGTCGCTACGGCTTCAACAAGTCGCACTCCGTGGCGTACTCCGTGCTCTCCTACCACACGGCGTACCTCAAGGTGCACTACCCGGCCGAGTTCATGGCCGCGCTGCTCTCGGCGTGCATCGGCGACACGGACTCGGTCGTCAAGTACATCGCCGAGGCGCGCGACCTCGGCCTCGAGATCCTTCCGCCCGACGTCAACGAGAGCGGCTATCGCTTCACGGTCGTCGGCGACACGCGCATCCGGTTCGGCCTCGGCGCCATCCGGAACGTGGGCCACAGTGCCATCGAGTCGATCATCAGTGCGAGAGGACAGAAGACAGCAGACGGTAGACAGGGCGCCGGATTCACGTCCATCTACGACTTCGCCGAGGGCGTGGACCTGCGCCTCTGCAACAAGCGGGTATTCGAGGCCCTGCTGTACTCCGGCGCGTTCGACTCGCTCGGCGGGCACCGGGCACAGCTGGCGGCGGCGCTCGACGGCGCCATCCAGGCGGCGTCGCTCGCGCAGGCCGAACGCGCGTCCGGCCAGGGCTCGCTCTTCGGCGACCTCGGCGCGGCGCCCAAGGCCACGCTCCGCCCCACCCTGCCCGCCGTGCCCGAGATGTCGGAGCACGAACGCCTGACGAAGGAGAAGGAGATCCTCGGGTTCTACATCTCCGGCCACCCGCTGGAGCCGTTCCGCGCCGAGGCCGAACTGCTCGCCACCACGACGATCGCCTCGCTCGGCACGTGGCACGACCAGCCGATGGCGCTCGCCGCCGTGGTCACCGCCATCAAGCGCCAGATCTCGCGCAAGAGCGGGAACGAGTTCGCCCGGCTCACGGTGGAGGACTTCTCGGGCACGGGCGAGGTGCTCGTGTTCCCCGAGACGTGGGCCGCCATCGGCGACCGCATCATCGCCGACGTCCCCGTCCTCATCCGCGGCGCCTACGGCCGGCGCGACCAGAACGCCGACAACCCGACGTTCATCGTCGAGTCCGTCACGCGGCTCGCGGAACTCCGCGCCACCGGGCAGATCGCGGTGGCCATCGACCTCGCGCCCGACGCGTCGGTGACCTCCGGCGTGCTCGCCGACGTGCGGGCGGTGGTGGAAGCCCACCCCGGGTCCGCGCCGATCGAGGTGCGCTGGCGCGGATCCGACGGCGCGAAGGCGCGGATGCGCTCGGCCACGCTCACGGTGTCGCCCGGCAGCAACGCCCTGCTCGAGTTGCGCGCGCTGCTCGGCCACGAACGCGTCCAGCTGGTCCGCTCCGCATGAGTCTGTCTGCTGTGTACCACCCGGTTTCTACCGCCCGCCGTCTACTGTCTACTGTCTACTGTCTACTGTCTACTCACTGATGGGCACATCCGCCTTGGAGTTCGAGAAGCCCATCGTCGAGCTGGAAAAGCAGATCGACGACCTGAAGCGCGCCGCCGGCGAGCGCGCCATGAACGTCACCGCCGAGCTCGCGCCGCTGGAGGAAAAGCTCCGGTCCCTGCGGCGTTCCGTGTACGAGAACCTCACCCCGCTCCAGCGCGTGCAGGTGGCCCGCCACCCCAGGCGGCCGTTCACGCTCGACTACGTCCGCCTCGGCTTCACCGACTGGGTGGAGCTCCACGGCGACCGCGCGTTCCGCGATGATCCGGCGATCGTCGGCGGCTGGGCCCGCCTCGACGGCGAGACGGTGATGGTCATCGGGCACCAGCGCGGCCACGACACCAAGGAGAACCTCCGCCGCAACTTCGGCATGCCGCACCCGGAGGGCTACCGCAAGGCGCTGCGCCTGATGAAGCTCGCCGAGAAGTTCCACGTTCCCGTGCTCACGCTCATCGACACGCCCGGTGCGTGGGCCGGAATCGGCGCGGAAGAGCGGGGCCAGAGCGAGGCCATCGCCCGCAACCTGCTCGAGATGAGCCAGCTCACCGTGCCCATCATCGCCACGGTCATCGGCGAGGGGGGATCCGGCGGCGCGCTCGCCCTCGGCGTCGCCGACCGCGTGATGATGCTGCAGAACTCGGTGTACTCCGTGATCACGGTGGAGGGCTGCGCCGCGATCCTCTGGAAGGACGGGAAGAGCCCGGAAATGCGCGAGAAGGCCGCCGGCGCCCTCAAGATCACCGCCCCCGACCTCCTCGACCTCCACGTCGTGGACGAGGTCATCCCCGAACCCGTCGGCGGCGCCCACGCCGACCACGAGGCCACCGCCAAGGCCGTGTGCGAGGCGCTGCTGCGACACGTGGACGAACTGCGCCGCCTCCGGCCCGACAAGCTCGTCCGGCGGCGCCGCCAGAAGTTCCTCCGCCTCGGCGTGGTCGAGGAGTAGGCCCCGCGTGGTTATCGAAGTCACGTTCAAGGGCAACCGAAGGGAGTTCTTCGAGTGGCCCTTCCCGGAGGCCCCGGCCCTCAAGACCCCGGTGATCGTCGAGGTCGAGCGCGGCGAGGACCTCGCGCGCGTCCACGCCACCGGAGACCTGGCCCTCAAGCGCCGCGCCGGCACGACGCACGGCAAGGCCGGCCGGAACCCCCTGCGCAAGGCCGTCCGCGCCGCGAACGGCGACGAGGTCGCGCGCGCCGAGCAGCTCCGCTCCGACGAGCACAACGTCCGCGTGCGCGCCATCGAGAAGGTCCGCTCCCTCGGCCTCGACCTCAAGGTGTCCGATACCGAGTGGCAGTGGGACAAGAAGCGCCTCACCGTGTACTTCACGGCCGAGCAACGCGTGGACTTCCGCCAGCTCGTGCGCCAGCTGGAGGGCCTCTTCGGGACGCGGGTGCACATGTGGCACATCGGCGTGCGCGACGAGGCCAAGCGCCTCGACGGCGTGGGCCGCTGCGGGCGCCAGCTCTGCAGCGCCGGGTGGCTGCCCGAACTCGTGCCCGTGAAATCGAGCGTAGCGAAGGACCAGCACCTGTCCACGCTCAACCCGTCGCAGATCTCCGGCGCATGCGGCCGGCTCATGTGCTGCCTGCGGTACGAACACGAGTTCTACGTCGAGCAGCGCCGCCGATTCCCCAAGGAAGGCAAGACCGTCCGCACCGCCGCCGGCGAGGAGAAGGTCCTTTCCATCGACATCTTCCGCGAGACCGTCACGCTGCGGTCCGTCGCGGGCGAAACGCGCGTGGTGCCGCGGCAACGGCTTCGTGATGACCTCGTCGGCGAGCTTCCGGCCTGGGCCACGCGCGCGGCCGGCTCAGCCGTGGTGGACGACGAAGGCGCGGACACCGACAGCGTTGACGGCGCCGACGACGCCGCCATCGACGAGCGCGCCGACGTCGGCGCGCCCGAAGAGGAAGGGTTCGATCGCGCGGCCGCGCAACCGGCCTCGCAACCGGGGGCACAATCGGCGGCGCAATCGGCACCGGCCG
>JAYEKC010000553.1:0-8819 GCA_034716715.1 Gemmatimonadota bacterium
GCGTGCGGGAGATTGGCCGCGCGTTGCGGATCCCCAGCACGAAGTCCGTCGCCGACCTGCTCGACGCGCTCGCCGCCAAGGGATACGTCCGCAAGCACCCCGGGCGCTCGCGCGGCCTCGCGCTCGTGGGGTTCGCGGGCGCGATGGGCACCATGCCGGTCCCGCTGCTCGCCCTCGACCCGCTCACGGGACGGCTGGACGCCGATGACCACGTGACGCTCGACCGCCGCGTGGCCGGCGCGATGGATGCCTTCCTCGTTCGCGCGCTTCCCCTCGGAGCGCCGGCGCACGGCATCCTCGAGAACGACCTCATGATCGTGCACCCGTCGGCGCGCGCGCACGACGGCGCCCTCGTGGTGGCCCGTGTGGGCGGCGCGCTCGTGGTGCGCCCGATGGTGCGCCGCGGCGCCACGCTCGTGCTGGCGGGCGACGCGGGCACCGACGACGTCGAGCTCTCGCCCGGCGATGACTTCGCGGTGCTTGGCGTGGTCGCGGGCGTGGTGCGTCCCGCGCGGCGCGACGCTACGGCGTGATCGTCGGGGGCGGCGGGGCCTTCTTGGCCCGCTCCTCGTCGCGCTCCTTCTGCTTTCGCTCGCGCAAGGCCTTCACCGCCTTCTGGAAGTCCTCGTCGCGCGAGGCGCGCGCGGCCTGCTCCATGATCTCCGTCCGCATCGACGCCAGCCGCCGGTCGCGCTCGATGGCCGACGGATTCCCCGTCACGTTCAGTGGAAGGAACGCCAGCGCGGCGGTGGGAATCGATACGGGCCCGAGGCGGATGAACTTCTGGTCGATGCCGTACTTCTGCCCGCCGACCTTGAAGGTCCAGTCCGTGGGGTCGCGCCCGCTCGCGATCGCGGCCCGCATCGAGTCGGCCAGCATCCGGAAGATGGGGGCCATCACGCTGTCCACCCTTTCCGTCTGCGTGAGCGGCGCCGTCACCTGCGGCGCCACCGGCGTCCACAGCCGCGGGTCGGTATAGGAGGGCCGCACGCCACGCGTGTCGCCGCCGCCGCCAACCAGCGGCCCGGTGCCAAGGTCGGGCGCCGTGCGCGGCGGCCCGGTGGGAATGGGCGGAAGGCCCGTCGGTGCCTGCGCCGGCACCACCGGCGGCGCGGCCACGCGCGGGGGAACCGCGGTGGTGATGGGGCGGTTGTTGCCGCCCCGGCGGGGCGCCTCGTTCGTCGCCTCGCCCCGCGGCAGCTGCAGGAACCCGATCCGCTCCACGGGCGGCGGCTCCACGCGCATCAGCACGTTCAGCCAGTCGAGCGGCGCGACTGTCACCTGGAGCAGCACGACCACGAGCACGACGTGCAGCGCAATCGACAGCACCACCGAGCCGGGAGACCGCGGCGCGCGCTGCTCCCCCGGCGTGGTGATGACGCGTCGGCGCGGGGGTGTCACGGGCTATCTCCCGGCCACGACCGGGTTCGAGACGCGTGAAACACCCACGATCTCCACCTCGACCGAGTCACCCGGCGCGACCTGCGCCACGCCAGCCGGCGTCCCGGTGAGCAGCAGGTCGCCGGGCTCCAGCGTCATGTAGCGCGAGACGTAGGCCAGCAGGAACGGGATGGCGAACACCATGTCCCCACCGGTGGCGCGCTGCGTTTCCCTGCCGTTGTGCCGCGTGACCACGGTGAGCCGCGACAGGTCCGCCGGCGCGGGCGCCTCCGGACCGAGCGGCAGGAACGTGTCGCATCCCTTGGCCCTGGCCCACTGTCCGTCGTTCTTCTGCCAGTCGCGGGCGGAGACGTCGTTCGCGGCCACGATGCCGCGGATCGCCTTTGCGGCCGCCGCCTCGTCCGCATGCCGCAGCGTCGCCCCCACGACGACGCCAATCTCGCCCTCGTAGTCGATGCGGCCCGCGCCGGGCGGCAGCTCGATGGCCGCGCCGCCGGCGATCACCGACGTCGGCGGCTTGAGGAACAGCAGCGGTTCGGGCGGCACGTCGCCGCCCATCTCCTTGGCGTGGTCGCGGTAGTTCCGGCCAACGCAAACGATCTTCCCGGGTCGTTGCATTCGTTCAATTTACCCGTAAGGCGTGGTTTCGGTCGCTCCATAGAACTCGGCAAGCTGGGGCCGAAGGGTCTCCCACGGCCCCTCGATCCGCCGCGCCGGCGGCAGCCCCGCCAGCAGGGACGCGCCGTATCCCCGCTTGACGACACGCGAATCGCAGATGACCACCGCCCCGTGGTCGCGACGCGAGCGGATGAGCCGCCCGAACCCCTGCTTGAGGCGCAATGCGGCGTGGGGAACCATGTATTCGGCAAAGGCGTCGCGGCCGGCCGCCTCGATCGCCTCGCAGTGCGCCGCGGTGATCGGCTCGGAGGGCACGCGGAAGGGAATCTTGGCGAGCACCAGGCCGCGCAGGGCCCGGCCGGGCACGTCCACGCCCTCCCAGAACGACGACGTTCCCACGAGCACGGCGTCCCCATGGTCACGGAAGCGCCGGAGCATCGAGTCGCGCCCGTCCTCGCCGTGCACGAGCAGCGGACCCGCCTCGCGGTCCGCCCCGGCCTCGCGCAGGAGCCGCGCCACGTCGCGCACGTCCCGGTGGCTCGTGCACAGCACGAACACGCCCCCGCCGGCCGCGCGAATGAGGTCGGCGGCCACCTGCGCCGTGCGCTGCACGTGCGCACGGTCGCCGGCCGTGGGGGCCGGCATGTCCGTCGGAATCGCCAGCACCGCCTGCGTGGCGAAGTCGAAGGGCGACTCGAGCGTGGCGGTGTCGGGCTCCACGTCGTCCTCGTCGAGGCCGAGCCGCCGCGCGATGAACTGAAAGCGGTCGTCCACGGCCAGCGTCGCGCTCGTGACGACGCAGGTCTCCAGCTTGCGGAAGAGGTCGTCGCGAAGGATCGGCGCGAGGTCGAGCGGCACGCTGGCCACTCCCACGTGCCGCTGGCGGTCGCGCCCGCCGTCGTCGGCCGATGGGTCGGTGGGCGCCGCGAGCGCGCCGCCGCGCACCTCGATCCAGCGGATCCGCTGGAACTCGTCCGCGCCCGGGCGGAGTGCCCCGCGGAGCGCGTCGCCGGCGCCTTCGAGGCGCCGGATCACGCCGCGGAGCTCGCCCATCACGGGCGCGAGTTCCTCCGCCCGCCGGTCGTCGGTCTCGATCCGGTCCCGCACGAGGATGAGGCCGTCGCCCAGGGCGTCGAGCTCGCGCAGCAGGTCGTCGAGCGCGGCGCCCAGGCCGTCGCGCCACACGGCCTCGTCGTCGAACGCGTCCGTGAGGCGCACCTGCGGGTCGGCCTGCCGCGCCATCCAGGCGTCGAGCACGTCGAACAGCCGGTCGGCGCTCCGCCGCGCGGCCTGCGTGGTGCCGTAGAGACGCACCCGCACGAGGTCGAGGCTGGCCACCGACAGCAGGTCGTTCGACCGGCCGAGCAGGTTCTCGAGCGTGGGCAGCAGGCCGCGGCCCTTGCGCTCGAGCCGCGAGAGCAGCCGCTGGATGCCGCGCCGCGACGCCGTGTTCGCGAGGTGCGACGACGCGGCGTCCTCGAGGTGGTGGCCCTCGTCGATCACGAGCCGCGCGTACGCCGGCAGCACCGCCGCGTCGGTCCAGTTCTGCGACGCGCGCCGCACCGCGAGGTCGGCCATCAGCAGGTGGTGGTTCACCACCACGACGTCGGCCTGCGCGGCCGTGCGCCGCGCCTTGAACACGAAGCAGCGGTCGAAGTGCGGGCACTTCACGCGCGTGCAGAGGTCGGCCTCGGCCGCCACCTCGTCCCACACGTCGGGGCGCGGCGGCGTGGGCAGGTCGGCGAGCGACCCGTCGCCCGTGCGCGCCGCCCATCGGTCGATGGCGTCGAACTCGCCGGCCGCGCCCTCGTCGAACAGCGACCCCGCCGACCCCCGGGCGTGGTCGAGCCGCTGCAGACAGACGTAGTTGCGCCAGCCCTTGAGCAGGGCGAACCGCACCGGCTGGTCGTCGAGCGCATCCGCGAGGAACGGCAGGTCCTTCCCCACCAGCTGCTCCTGCAGGGTGATCGTGTTGGTGCTCACGATCGTGCGTTCGCCGTTGGCCGCCGCCCACCGCAGCGCCGGAATCAGGTACCCGAGCGACTTGCCCACGCCCGTTCCCGCCTCGATCAGCCCGATGCCGCCAAGGCTGTACAGCCTGGCGACCCGCCGCGCCATCTCGCGCTGGCTCGGCCGGTCCTCGTAGCGCCCGAGGTGCGAGGCCACCGGTCCGTCGGGCCCGAGCAGCGCCGCCACGGCGTCGCCGTCGATCGGCGTGATGACCGCGGCCTGCGGGATCTCCACCACGACGTACAGCCGCTCGGCCGCGTTGTCCACGATCGCGAAGCCAACGCCCTCGTCGTGCATGCGCGCGGCCACGTCGAGGTCGGGGCCCGAGGGTTCGAGCAGCCCCGACGGGTGGTTGTGGACGAGGAGTTCGCCGCGCTTGGCGAACCCCGGCAGCGCCAGCACGCTGTTGGAATCGCCACGGGCCACGGCGCGCGCGGCGACCACGACGCCGGCGCCGTCCACCTGGCAGGTGAAGCACACCTCCCGCCCGCCCGCGAGCGTGATGGCGGTGCGGATGGCCCGCGCCGCCGCGGGCGCGAGGCGCGACCCGGATGCCGCCGGCGCCGCCGCGCCGGACGCGCGCGCCGTCACCGGTCGGTCCCCCGCCACCACTCGACAGTCAACGCGGGCTCCGTCAGTGCGTCTTCAGCGGCTTCTTCTTCGCGGCCGGGAAGAGGACGTTGTTGAGGATGAGCCGGTAGCCGGGCGAATTGGGCCGTTGGGCCAGGTCGGTCGGGGGCGCGCCGATGTTGTGCTGCGGGTCCTCGGGGTCGTGCCCGCCAAGGTACGTCCACGAGCCCTTGCCGAAGTCGCCGTGGATGTACTTCACCCACGGCGTCCCCTCCTCGTAGGCCAGGACGGTCACGCCCGGCTTGAGCCGAGCCTTCACGAACGACGTGGTGACGCCGTAGAAGTCGGGGATGATCGTGCGATGGTCCTGCACGAGCATCGTGGCCACGGGGTCGAACTTCGCCGAGAAGTTGAACAGGGTGAAGGTGCTGAGGCTCTGGCGGCGCGACGCGACGTTCACCTGGTGTCCGTCGATGTCGCTCATCGCGTTCACCCCCGGGTTCATCTCGAGGTGGGCGCCCTGGAACGCGAACGACTTCGTCCAGTCCATCTTGGCGTCGGCGTCGGGGTCCACCGGGGTGCCGTCGAGGAAGGCCGCGGCGATGTCCACGTTCTGCCCGGCGAGGGCGAGCTCGAGAGTCTCGGTGGCCCCGCACATCGCGAAGATGAACCCGCCCCGGTCCACGAAGTCGCGCAGCCGGGCGGCGACGGCCTTCTTCAGGGCCGGCACGTTCGGGTACCCGTGGCGCGCGGCCGTCGCGAGGTCGCGGTCGCGCTGCTCGATGAACCACGGCTGGTCGCGGAAGCCGAGGTACAGCTTGTTGAACTGGCCGGTGAAGTCCTCGTGGAAGAGGTGGATCCAGTCGTACTTCTGCAGGTCGCCGGTCAGCACGTCGTCGTCCCAGATCTGCGTGTAGTCGATTCCCGCGTACCGCAGGGCCAGCGTGACGGCGTCGTCCCACGGGGGCGACTTGGGCGGCGAGTAGATGGCGACGCGAGGCGCCTTCTCGAGCGGAATCGCGTCCATGTTGCTCTGCGCGATCTCGCGCCGCGCGGCGGCGACGGCCGCCGCGTCGATCGGCTGCGCCGTCACCCCGTCGAGCGCCGCCTTGCGCCGCAGCGCCGGATTGTCGGGCAGGAGGAAGCTCCCGCCCCGGTAGTTGAGCCACCACTCCGCGCGGTCGCCCTCCTTGAGGGCGAAATAGGTGAGGCCGTAGGCCCGCAGGTGGTTCTGCTGCGCCTCGTCCATCGGCACGAGCAGCTGCTGCGCGCAGACGGAGATCGGCGTCACGGCCAGCGCCACCACCGCCGCGAGCGTCGTGGCGGCGCCGAGCGCGGCGGCGCCGAACGCGACGGCGCCGAATGCGGCGGCGCCGAATGCCGTGCCGCCGAACGCAGCGGCGCCGCCGGTCCTGACCCCGCGGCGGAACGGTGCGCGCATCACGCCACACCCCCGCGCAGGTTCTCGAGTTCGCGCCGGGCCTGCGGCACGAGCGCGCTCTGCGGATAGCTGATGATGAGGTGCTCGAGGCGTTCCTGCGCGCCGGCCGCGTCGCCGCGCCGGCGAAGCGTACGCGCCCATTCGAGGTCGCTCTCGGCGGCCTCGGGCGACTGCGGGTATCGTTGCACGATCCTGCTCCAGAGCGAAATGGCGGTGGCGTCGGACTTGCGCTGCGACCACAGGCGCGCCGCGAACGCCAGCAACAGCGGCGCCGCGTCGTCCAGCGCCGTCGCGGCGCGCTCGAACCGCTGCGCCGCCGCGGCCGTGTCGCCGCGGGCAAGGGCGAGGAACGCCGCCCCGGCCACGGCGCTCGTGTCGGCGCGGGTGCGGCCGAGCAGCGCCATCGCGGTCACGACGTCGGGCGTGGCATCGGCCGGGCGCCGGAGCCCGGCGCGCGCGCGCACCAGGTCGCCCTCGAACAGCGCAATCCAGCCCGACACCTCCTGGTCGTCGTCGGCGTTCGCGCCGGCCAGCGCCGTGCGCGCCTTTTCCACCTCGCCGGCGCGCACCCAGCCCCACGCGATCTGACGCGCGTACACCTGCCGCGTGACCGGGTCCGCCGACGCCCCGTCACGCTGCACGAGCGCCTCGGCCTCCGCCGCGCGCCCGAGCGTCGTCAACGCGCGGATCTCGAGCGGGAGCACCTGCGTGCGCAGCGCCGCCCCGTCGGCGCGGCGCCGAGCGTCGGCCAGGATCGGCAGCGCCGTGGCCGGTTCGCCGCCCGACACGGCCGCCGCCGCCGCCCGCAGCAGCACCGGCAGTTGCGGTTTCACGGCGGCCATGCGGAGCAGCGCCTCGCGGGCGGGAATCCACGCGCCCTGGCGTTCCGCGCCCGACGCGAAGTCGGCCCACGTGTCGTACGCCGAGTCGGCGGCCGTGAGCGCCGAGAGGATGCGCCATCCCTCGCGCGCATTCAGCCACTGCAGCTCCAGCTGCCCGAGCACCTTCCGCGCCCCGGCCGACATCGGCGCCACGGAGAGCGCTGCACGCACCGAGTCGCGTTCGCTCGCGGGAACCGCGCCCATCGAGAAGAGCGCCGACTGGTCCATGTAGGGCTCGGCCGAGACGATCTCGCGCCACGCGGCGGCGCCGCGGCCCCACGCGCCGAGGGCCACGTACAGCTGCGCCAGCTCGAGCTGGAAGCCCTGCGCCCCGAGCTTTGCCACGCCGCGCTGCAGCACCGTGTCGGCGCGGGCCGCACGCCCGTCCATCAGCAGCTGGTTCGCGTATTCCTTGTAGGGCGACGCGTCGTTGGGCGCCGACGCCACCCACGCCTCGAACGCCGCCGTCTCGTCGTCGGTCCGCCCCAGGGAGCGGAGGGTGCGCAGCTGGATCCCGCGAAGCACGCGGCTGCCGGGACGCGCGGCGAGGAGGCTGTCCACGAGCGCGCGGACGGTGTCTTCCTGCCCGAGCTGCGAGTAGACGCGCTCGAGCCCCAAGGCGCCCTGCTCCACCTCGCCGGCGGCGAGCACTCCCCGCCACGCCACGATCGCGTCGGCCCAGCGGCCGGCCTGTTCGAGGTCCACCGCCCGGCTCACGGCCGTCGGTTGCGCCTGCGCATGCAGCCGCGGCGCCAGACCCGCGATCGCCGCGCCGCACCCAGCAAGCGACACGAACGCGGCGGCGATCCACCGCCGCTGCGCCCCACGCCGCTCGCGCGTCATCTGCGCGGCCAGCGTCCCGCCACCGTCAGGGACGGTCACCGCCGTTGAGGCGACGGAAATAGTCGATCACGAGGCGCCGTTCCTCCGGGCTCAGGCCGCGCAGCTCGCTCCAGTCCGGCACGCGGTACTTCAGCGCCGCCCGGCCCGCCGCGGGGCCGTCGGGTGGGAGGAACGGGTTGGACTGGTCGCCCGGCCGCGATTCGCGCTTGGCGGACTCGTCCTGCTTGTCGTTTTCGAGCGTGCGGCCGGCGTCGAGCATGCGCCGGAACAGGCGCTGCTGCCGCTCGAGCACCGCCGGGTCCACGGCGCCCTGCTCGAGCGCCTGGGCGAGCTGCCGCGCCTCGCGGGCCAGCTCCGCCGCCCGGCCCGACTGGTCGGCGTCGCCCACTTCCGCGAGCTGCTGGGCCACGTCGCGCTGCGTCCGGCTCAGTTGCCGTGCCTGCTCGCGTACGTCGCCGGTTCCCTCGCCGCCCCGCGCCTGCTGTTGCGCCAGCTGGAGCAGGCTCTGCATCTGCCCGTTCAGGCCGCCCTGCTGCTGCGCCAGTTGCTGGAGCTGCGCGAGCAGTTCCGGCAGGCCAGAGGCGCTTTGCGACGTGTTGGCCCGCTCGCGGTCGCGCGCGAGGGCCGATGCCACGAGGCGGAGCGCCACGGCGGCGTCGCCCATGCTGCTCGGCGCCTGCGCCATCGTGCGCGGATCGCCGGCCTCGCGCGCCGCCTGCGACACGCGCTCCTGCGCCTCCGCCATCGCGCGCTGCGACCCCTGCGACACCAGCGCCGAGCGCTTCGCCTCGTCGGCGAGCCGCTCCGCGGCCTTCTGGACGCCCTGCTCGATCGCGCCCTGCTCGGAGCGAAGCGTGGCGGCGTTCGGGTCGCGCCGCGCTTTGGCGGCGAGGTCGTCCTGCTGCCGCGCCAGCTGGAGCATCTCCTGCAGGGACCGGTCGATCTCGCCGGTCACCTCGCTCTTCCACTCCTCGACCTGCGCCTTGCGCCCCTCGGCGAGCGCCTGCGCCGCGCGCTGGAGGGCGTCGGCCGCCTGCTCGGCGCCCGCCGACCCA
>JAYEKC010000554.1:0-1725 GCA_034716715.1 Gemmatimonadota bacterium
CAGCTGTGAGCTGACCGCTGTCAGCTTCAAGCTATTAATCTGGCCGCTCCGAGCTCACAGCTTTGCGATTAATAGCTTGAAGCCCACAGCCATCAGAGGATAGCTGCCGGTCCCTCACCCCTCACCGCCCCTCACCCCTCACCCGCGCCCCTCACCCGTGCCGTGATTCATCCCACCGCCTTTATCCATTCCGATGCCACCGTCCTCGGCGACGTGACCCTCGGCGTCAACGCCAGCGTCTGGCCGCGCGCCGTGGTCCGCGCCGACACCGACCGCATCGAGATCGGCGACGAGTCCAACGTGCAGGACGGCGCCGTGCTCCACTGCGACGACGGGTTCCCGTGCGTGATCGGGAAGCGGGTCACCATCGGCCACTCGGCCGTCGTGCACGGCGCGACGGTGGAGGACGGCGCCCTGATCGGCATCGGCGCCATCGTGCTGAACGGCGCGCGCATCGGGGCGGGGGCGCTCATCGGCGCGGGCGCCGTGGTGGCCGAGGGCACCGTGGTGCCGCCGCACGCGCTGGTGCTCGGCGTGCCCGGGAAGGTGAAGGGGGAGCTCAGCGCCGAGCAGCGTGCGCGCGTGGCGCACGGGTGGGAGGCGTACGTGGCGCTGGCGGCGCGGCACCGCGCGGGGCACGTGGCGCGGCACGGGCGGGTATCATAAGGGATGATGCGTCCCGCCATCGTTGCCCTCGCCGCCGTCGCCGCGCTCGCCGCCGGCGCCTGCATGAAGAAGAGCGCCACGGCGCCCGTGTACTGCACGCAGGAGGCGCGGCCCGCCGTCGCGCTCACCGTGGTGGATTCGGTGACCAACCAGCCCGCGCTGTTCCAGAACCTCTGGGCTGTGGCGCGCGACGGCACGTACAAGGATTCGGTTGCCGTGAGCCTTGGCGACGTGCAGAAGGGGGCGGTGACGGTGTCGCTCGCCTACGAGCGCGCCGGCGTGTACACCGTGTCGGCCAAGGCCGACGGCTACCAGGTGTGGTCGAAGACCGGCGTGACGGTCACGGGCGACGTGTGCCACGTGACGACGGTGGCGCTCACGGCGCGGCTGGCACACTGACCGCGGGAATCGGGGGAGCGGGGGATCGCCACCCCGCTTCCCGCCGTTCCCGTTTCAGTAGCATGTCACTTGCGCGTCGTACGCCCGGGTGGTGCCCGAGGCCAGCTTGCAGCGCTTCGGCGTGAAGGCGTTGGTGGCCGTCGCGCGCCAGGACGACGTCGTCACGCCGCCGAGCACGACCGTCACGCCGGACGACGCCTGGAACGACGTGCCGAAGTCCGAGATCGCGGACGGGTACGTGCTGTTGTTGTCCACGTAGTACGCTTCCATCGCGGCCGCGAGGTTGCGCAGGTCGGATTGCATCGACGCTTCGTACGCCTTGGCCTTCGTGTTCGAGAACTTCGGGATGGCGATGGCGGCCAGGATCCCGATGATCACGATGACGATGAGGAGCTCGATGAGCGTGAAGCCGGCGCGGCGGTGTGGCATTGGAGGCGTGGGTAGGATGGCAGAGGCATCTGGTGCGAATGGTGCAAACTCCGCGCCGCGAGCCGATGGGTGCGGGGCGCGTTGCCCTGCAACGACTTGACGCACCCGGGTGACCGTGGTCACGTGGGTGGCATCGTGCGGGCCGCGCGGGTAATGGCGCTGTGGCCGAGAACGGAAGGGTCCCCCCTCCCGCAGTCGAATCTCCCCCCCCTCCCGCCATTTACCCTCCCC
>JAYEKC010000555.1:0-8779 GCA_034716715.1 Gemmatimonadota bacterium
GACGCCGCCGCGGTCCAGCGGTTCCTCGCCGTCGAGGACTGCGCCGACACGGAGGTAGCCGAACGACGGCTCCTCCCGGCTCGGCCGCACGCCGAGGCACGTGGGAGCGTGCTGCGCGGACGACACCATCGCGGCGCGGCGGACGGCTTCGCGGAGCGCCGTCGGGAAGGCCGCAGCGAGGTCGGAGTGCATCGCGCACACCGTGGTCGACTCGCCGGCGCGCCGGCGCACCTCACTCGCCCCCCACGCCAGCGCGGCCGCCGTGCCGATGGGCCGCGCCTCCACCAGGATGTTGGCCGATGGCAGCACGGGGAGCGCCGTCCGGACGGCCTCGGCGATGTCCGCGCTCGTCACCACGAGCACGCGACCCGATGGGATGAGCGGGTCAAGGCGGTCGATCGTTTCGGCGATGAGCGGCCGCCCGCCAACGAGGGGCAGGACGGGTTTCGGCGTCGCCGGCGTGGCAAGCGGCCAGAACCGCGTTCCGATGCCGCCGGCGAACACCACCGCCCAGAGCGGTGGCGTGCCCTGCCCCGGCTCGAGGCGCGCCTCGGCCGGCATCGGCAGCGTTCCCGACGTGCGGCCCGACTGGTCGAATGGCTCCGGCGGAGGCATGGGCCCGGGTAAGATACGGCATGCCTCGCCTGCGCGACCTCGACCTCGGGCGACACCTCGCCGACCCTGCGCTCAAGCCGGGGTTCGTGACGCCGATGTTCGACCTCGTGGCGCCGCACTACGACGACTTCACGCGCCTGTTCTCGTTCGGGATGGACGCCCGCTGGAAGGCGGAGCTCCTGGCCATGGTGACGCGCGCCGCAGCCAACGCCACCACGGTGCTCGACGTCGCGTGCGGAACGGGCGACCTGGCATTCGCCGTCGCCGGTGCCCTGCCGGCGGCGCAGGTGCAAGGCGTCGATCCCGCGACGGAAATGCTGGCCCGCGCGCACGCGCGACGCGCCGCCGTGCCCGCGGCCGTTGCCCGGCGCGTGACGTTCGTCCCGGGCGACCTCGGCCGCCTCCCCGCCGCGGATGCGAGCGTGGACCTGGTGACGGCCGGGTACGCGTTCCGGAACGCGGCGTCGCTCCACGCGGCACTCGACGAGTGCGCCCGCGTCCTGCGGCCCGGTGGCGTGCTCGCGTCGCTCGACTTCTACCGCCCGCCGTCGGCGCCGTGGCGCGCGTTGTACCTCGGCTACTTGCGGGCCGCCGGCAACCTTTTCGGCTGGTGGTGGCACCGCGAGCCGGTGGCCTACGGGTACATCGCACCGTCGATCGCCGCGCATGTCACGGCCGGCGAGTTCGCGGTAGGCGGTGCGCGCGCCGGCTTCGAGGCGGAAGTGGTGCGCACGCGCCTGATGGGCGGCATCGCCCTGCACGTCCTTCGGCGCCGTTGAGCATTCCGGCGCCGATTCACGTACTCTCGGGCATGCGATCACTCACCCTGCTTGTCGCCGCGACCCTGGCCGCGACTCCCGCGTTCGCGCAGGAGAACTACGAGATCCAGGTCTATCCGTCCAAGACCGCCGACGCGCGCACGACGCTGTTCGAGCTGCACTCGAACTTCACCGGCGCCGGGACGCTGGCCGGAATGGGTGGGCTGCTGCCCACCGACGGCGCCCTCCACGAGACGCTCGAGATCACCCACGGGTTCAACGACGTGTTCGAGGTGGGATTCTACGTCTTCACGAGCATGAACAAGGGGAGCGGGCTGGAATTCGTCGGCACGCACATCCGGCCGCGCGTTCGCGCACCCGACTCGTGGAAGCTGCCCGTGGGGTTGTCGCTCTCCACCGAGTTCGGGCCCACGCGCAGCAAGTTCGACGAGAACGAGTGGGGCATCGAACTCCGCCCCATCGTCGACCAGGAGCGGGGCAACTTCTACTGGGCGTTCAACCCGAACGTCGAATGGGCACTCAAGGGGCCCGCCGCCGGCCACGGCATCGACGGCATGACGTTCAACCCGAACCTCAAGCTGGCCTGGAAGGTCGACCCGAACTACGCCATCGGCGCCGAGTACTACGGCACGACCGGCACGCTGACCCGCATGGCGCCGTCGGGGGAGCAGGATCACATGCTGTACCCGACGGTGGATTTCTTCCTCTCGCCGGACTACGAGCTGAACATCGGGTACGGCGTCCAGGTCGCGGGCGCGGGCGACCACAACATCCTCAAGGTGATCTTTGGGCGCCGCGTGAGCTGGTAACAGGGCCGGACGAACGACACGCGGGGCGGCCGGACATCCGGCCGCCCCGCGTGTACGTCGAGGAGCCTGTTACGGACGTTTCACCGCTGGCCCATCCGGCGCGCGCATCGGTTTGGCGCGTTCCGAACGCCCGGGTGCGGGGCTCGCCTCGCGCCCGCCCGACGAACCTCCGCCCTTCGGCACCGCCAGCCGCTGCCGCTGATCCTCCGGCGGGCGCGGGACAGGTGAGGTGTTGCGCGGAACTGCGGTCACCGGCACCGACGGCGCGGGCTGCCCGGGCCCGCGCGGGCCGTAATACCCGCAGCAGTTGTCCTGCTGCCGGCCACCGCGGCCGCCACGATCGTCGCCGCCACGCGGATTGTCGCGCCGGCCGTCGCGCGGATCGCGCCAGTCGTCGCGGTTGCGCCAGTCATCGCGGTCGCGGCCGCCGCGGGGCCGGTTCACCACCACGATCGGGCGGGTCACCCGCGGCACGACGACGACCCTCGGTGCGACGACCCGGGAGCCCAGGTAGACGCCCAGGCCGGCGTGCCAGCCGTACCATGGATAGATCGCCGGCCCGTACACCAGCCGGCTTCCGCACGGACGGTATACCGGCGCGGCGTACCAGACCTCGCGGTCGCCCACCCAGAAGCGCACGGGGCCGAACCGCGCGGCCGCCCAGACGAAGGGTCCGCCCGACGCTACGCGCAGCACGCCGCCACCGTACCCGTCGTAGCGCACCGCGAGGTCGTAGCCAATGTCATTGTAGAAGACGAATCGCGTGCCACATTCGTACGCGACCCGGATCGGGCGCTCCACCACCACCGTCGTGGCGTTGACCACGACGGGCTGGTTGTCGGGCGCGATCACCGGCGGGGGCGCCTGCACCTGGGTCGTGCCTTGCGCGAGGCCGTCGCGGATCACCGCCTCCCAGCATCCTGCCGTCGAGCGCACGTACTCCGGAGCCGTCCGGTCGTCGGCCACGAACGCCACCGCGTCGCGGGCGCGGTCGTAGGCCTCGGCGGGCAACGTGGCCGGCGCGTCGCGCAGGCTCGTGGTGCGCTGGTACGACTCGCACCGTGCGGACATGTATCCCTGCAGCGGCCCGGCAACGTCCACGGCGGGAACGTAGAGGCCCGAGAGCAGCCACATCGCGCGAAGCTTCATGCCGTACGACGCGTCTGGCGCGTGAAGCAAGCCCTCGTAGGCGTTGACCAGTACGGGCTGGAACCAGCCGTCGAGCAGGCCCGCGAGGTGGTCGAGCCGCGTGAGTTCCGTCTCGCGACGGATGCCGTCGGACTGCAGGGCCCCGGCGATCACCGTGGCGCCACGCGTGCCGCACCCGGTGAGCGTGACCCAGTCGTTCCATTGCGGCGCGCCGACGCGCGGCAGCGCGTTGACGCTGATGCGCGCGGTGGCGTCCTCGCAGCCCGTCCCCTGTGCTGGTGCCACCGAGGCACCGGCCGCGAGGACCACGGCGATGGCGGACACGTGACGGAGCATGCTTCCTCCGGATCGTGGTGATTGAATGGTCATACCCCACGCAGAGCGGGCAAGTGCCGTGCCGTCGCTGCGGCCACGGCCGCCGGGCGTCGCGCGCCGAACCCCTGCCGAGGCGTCACCGCGGGGGGACACTCCGTGTCATCCGGACGCGACGTCGCGAAACCACTCGGGGAACTCCGCCTGGAGCCGCTCCAGTTTCGGGAGGTCGTTGTACACGATGTACGGCTGGCTGAGATGCCGCGCCAGGTAGTCCTGATGGTAGTCCTCGGCGGGGAAGAACCGGTCGAGCGGCGATACCTCCGTGACGATCCGGGCACGATACGCACCGTTGCGTTCGAGCACGGCGATCATCGCGTTCGCGGCATCCCGCTGGTCGGACCCGCGGTAGAACACCGCCGAGCGGTATTGCGGTCCCACGTCGGGGCCCTGGCGGTTCCGCTGCGTCGCGTCGTGGGCCACGAGGAAGAACACTTTGAGCAGCGTGACATACGGTACCGCCGCCGGATCGTACGTCACCTGAACCGACTCGGCATGGCCCGTGTCGCCGCCGCTGACCGTCCCGTAGTCGGCCGTCTCCGCGGCGCCGCCCGCATACCCGGAGACGACGTGCGTCACGCCGCGCACGCGGCGGAAGACGGCGTCCACACCCCAGAAGCAACCGCCGGCGAACACGGCCGTTGCTTCGCGCGGCGTACCCGCCGGAACGAACCGCAATGCCGCCGAGTTGATGCACCAGCGCTGGCCGGCCGGGGGCGGGCCGTCGGCAAAGAGGTCGCCCAGGAAGCCGCCGCAACGGACGCACGTGATGGCGTGGGCGAGCGCGCCGTGCGGCCCCACGGCCACGTTTTCCGCCGCGAGAGGGCGCGTGAAACTCGGCCACCCCGTTCCGGAGTCGAACTTGTCCGCGGCCCCGAAGACGGCGGTGTCGCACCCGGCGCACCGGTAGATGCCGGGGTCGTGGTTCTTCCAGTGCGCTCCGCTGAAGGCCATCTCGTCGTCGAACCGGCGCAGCACATCGTATTCGAGCGGGCTCAACTGGCGGCGCCACGACGCGTCGGGCTTCAGGGCGCGCGGCAGCGACACGACTCCGGTCCGTGTGCCGGCGGGCGAAAACTCGGCGACCGGCACCAGCGATGGCGGCGCGGCCGGCGTCGGCGCTTCCGCCAGGGCCGTCGCAACGCCTGCGCGCCGATCGAGCAACCACCACAGTCCGCCCGCCGCGACCACCGCGGCGCCGGCGATGAATTCGCGCCGCGTGGAGCCAGCGCCGAACGGATCCCGCCCGTTATTCATCTGGTGTCCCCCTCCCGGCCGCCGCGTTTGCCGGCGGCGGCGCCACGTCCGATACTTCGCAATCAAATCCCTGACGGACTATCCGCAATGGCCCGCTCCCGTTCCCGATCCCTCCTCGCCACCGCGATGGTGGCGGCGGCATTCCTCTCGCTGCCGTCGGCGATGCCGGCGCAGGCCGGAATCGGGGGCGCCGCGGGACCTCAGGGCGCGCGTGGCGCCACCGCCGGCCGCGGCCGGGCCACAAGGAGCGATACCGTGAAGCCTCCGCTGGTGATCCCCGGCCGGTCGATGATCGCCACGAAGCTCGGCATCGTGGCCAGCAGCCAGCCGCTCGCCTCAGCCGCCGGGGCGCAGATCCTCGCCGCCGGTGGCAACGCGGTGGATGCCGCGATCGCCGCGAACGCCGTGCTCGGCCTCACCGAGCCGATGATGAACGGCATCGGCGGCGACCTGTTCGCAATCGTATATGAGGCGAAGACAGGCAAGGTGTACGGCCTGAACGCGAGCGGCTGGGCAGCGAGCGGCGTCACCGCCGAGGTGGTCGCCGCGCACAGCCAGAACGGACGGATGCCGCAGAGCGGCGTCTGGAGCGTGACCGTCCCCGGCATGATCGCGGGCTGGGATGCGCTGCGCTCGCGCTTCGGGACGAAGCCATTCGCGGAGCTACTTGCCCCCGCGATCTACTACGCCGAGAACGGGTTCCCGGTGGGCGAGGTCACCTCGCGCCTGTGGGCGGGCGCCGAACGCCGGACGAACGCGGCGTTCCGCACGACGTACCTGCTGGACGGGCACGCACCTCGGTCGGGCGAGGAGTTCCGCAACGCCGACCTGGCCGCGTCGCTGCAGCGGATCGCGAAGGACGGACGCGATGGCTTCTACAAGGGCCCCACGACCGACGCGATCCTCGCCACGATCAAGGCCGAGGGCGGAACGATGACCGCCGCTGACCTCGCCGAGTTCCAGCCGGAATGGGTCACGCCGCTCACGACGGACTACCGCGGCTGGACCGTGTACGAACTGCCCCCGAACTCGCAGGGGATGGCCGCGCTCATGATGCTGAACATCATGTCCCGGTTCCCGATCGCCGACTATGGCTTCCTGAGCACGAGGGCGATGCACGTGGAAATCGAGGCCAAGAAGCTGGCCTACGCCGACCTCCTCCGGTACATCGGCGATCCCAAGTTCTCCAAGCTGCCGGTCGCGCAGCTGCTCGGCGCCGCCAACGCCGACGCACGGGCGAAACTGGTCAACCCGGCCCGGGCGGCGTGCCGGGTGGAACCCGTGGCGCTGGCCGGCATCGAGCACGGCGAGAGCGAGACCATCTACATGTCGGCCGTGGACAAGGACGGGAACATCGTCTCGCTCATCCAGAGCAACTACTCGGCGTTCGGATCTGGGCTCGTCGCACCTGGGACGGGATTCGTGCTGCACAACCGCGGCGGCCTCTTCACGCTCGACAAGGGCCAGCCGAACACGATCGCGCCGCGCAAGCGTCCCCTGCACACCATCATTCCGGCCTTCATGGAAAAGGGCGACGTGAAGATCGGCTTCGGCATCATGGGAGGATGGAATCAGTCGCAGGCGCACGCCCAGTTCGTGAGCAACGTTGCCGATTTCGGGATGAACATCCAGGAGGCGCTCGAGGCGCCGCGGTTCTCGAAGCGCACATTCGACGGCTGCGACGTGCAGATCGAGGCGTCGGTGCCAGCCACCGTGATCGGCGAGCTGCGCGCCCTCGGGCACGATGTGCAGGTGGAGGTCGGGCGCCAGACGGACCAGTTCGGGTATGGCCAGGCCGTCATGGTGGATGGGCGGGGCATGCACTTTGGCGCCAGCGAGCCACGCCACGACGGTGCGGCGATCCCCCAGGCCGCACCTGTCGGACGGCCCCGCTAACTTGACACCGCCCGAACGACACCGGCAATCTTGACCGCGCGGGCGGCCGCGATGGCCGCCCGTTTCCCCCATCGGCCCACCATTCCGGAAGCCCGAATGCGCCAGTTCCTCGTCGTTGCGTTCCCCGCGGTCCTCATCGCCGCCGCCTCGTGCTCGTCTTCGGGGGGCTCGGCGCCCGCAGCGCGGCCCCCGGCCCCGGCGGCCACCGCTGCCCCCGCCGCCGCCGCGGCAGCCGCCGGGCGCGGTGCTGCTCCCGCCGCAGCCGCTGGTGCCACGGCGGCGGCGCCGGCCCAAGGCGGTGCGGCGGCAGGCGGACGTGGCGGTCGCGGCGGACCACCGCTCACGCTCGAGCAGCGCGCGGCGCGGCGGGACTCCATCGCCGCCGCCCGGGCGGAGACGGTAAAGCAGCTGATGGCCCAGATCACTGGCAAGGAAGATCAGCCGGCGGGCGAGGTGTTCAAGAACGTGCAGTTGATGAAGACCGTCCCGGCGGGCATGCTCCTCAAGGCGATGGACGAGGGCATCGGCCGCGGGCTCGGCCGCGGGTGCAACGACTGCCACATCACGAGCGACTGGGCCTCGGACTCGCTCCAGCGCAAGAAGACCGCGCGCACGATGATGGGCATCGTGAACGACATCAACACGTCGCTGCTGCCGCGCATGGGCCCGGGCCGTGGCGGCCAGCCCCGCACCATCCAGTGCGTCACGTGCCACCGCGGCGGTGCGGCGGGCAGCACCGCCATCATCCCGTAACCCAGGCACGCGTTCTCATCCGGAGCGTCCCGATGTCCCCAGCACCTCGCCGGGCCTTCACACTGATCGAGCTGCTCATTGTGGTCGTGATCATCGGCATCCTCGCCGCGATCGCGATCCCGAAGTTCGCGAACACGAAGGACCGCGCGAACGTCACGGCGATGAAGTCCGACCTCCGCAACCTAGCCACGGCGATGGAGTCGTATTTCAACGACAACGGCAATTACTACGCGCCGAACCTCGCCGCCCTGGCCACGGCGTTCCGCTCCACGACCGGCGTGACGGTCACCCTCGGCACCGTGGGACAGTCGAACTGGAACGCCACGGCGGCGCACATCGCGTCGAGCAAGACGTGCATCATCTCCGTCGGCGGTACGTCCACGAACGAGGGCGTCCCGGTGTGTAACTAAGTAGACAGTAGACAGTAGACAGTAGACAGTAGACAGAGGGGCGGGCCGCCACCGGGTCCGCCCCTCCGTCTACCGTCTAGTCTCTGCAGTCTACGGAACTACATTCTGCAGCGACGTTTCGATCGGCTTGAGCCCGCGCGCGCGCAGCCGTGCGTTGAGCGCGGCGAGGTCCTGCGAGATCAACCGGTCGAGCGCCACCTTCGCCCCCCGCGCCTCGTCGGACAGGATCTGGTACACGCTCTGCTGCGGCTGGTTGGGCGGCGCGTCGGCCGAGTTCGAGATGTTGCCGATCAGGTAGTTGAGCTGGCCGGCGAGCTGGACGGGCCAGCGCACGCCGTCCTGGCCCTGCCCCGTCTGGCGCAGGTCGACGATCGACGACTCGAGGTCGGTGAACTTGTGCCCCACCGAGTCCACGGCCGGCTTGAGGTCCGCATTCGGCTTGCCCGCCGCGAGGTCCGCCGTGAGCTGCTGCACCTGCGACCGCACGGCCTCCATCTGGTTCACCCAGTCGCCGAGGGACGCCATCTGCGCCTGCATCTGCAGCTGCGCGTTGACCGACGCCACGATGTCGGCCTCGGTGGCCGGGATGTTGGGATCCCTCCGAACCTCGAGGGGCTGCGATTGCGTCGCGCCGTCCACCGTGAGCCGCACGGTGTAGCGGCCGGGCGGCATCAGCACCGACACCGCGGAGAAGCCCGGCGCCGACCGCGTGCCGTCGGCATCCATCGTGAACTCGTCG
>JAYEKC010000556.1:0-1719 GCA_034716715.1 Gemmatimonadota bacterium
GGGCGCGAGGGCCGGAACATCCGCGCATTCGAGCTGGCGACCGGGGTGGACGTGATCATCGACGACACGCCCGACACGGTGGTGGTGTCGTGCTTCGACCCGGTGCGCCGCGAGGTGGCGCGCCTTGCCCTCGAGAAGCTCGTGGCCGACGGGCGCATCCACCCGGGCCGCATCGAGGAGGTGGTCGAGAAGTCACGCAAGGAGGTGGACGCCGGCATCGTCGAGACGGGCGAGCGCGCGGCGTACGACGTGAACGTGCACGGCCTGCATCCGGAACTCATCCGGCTGGTGGGCCGCATGAAGTGGCGCACCAGCTACGGCCAGAACATCCTCCAGCACTCCAAGGAAGTTGCGTGGCTGGCGGGCATCATGGCCGAGGAGCTGGGGCTCGACGCGGCGATGGCGCGGCGCGGGGCGCTCCTCCACGACGTGGGCAAGGTGCTCACGCACGAGCACGAGGGCACGCACGTCCAGCTTGGCGTCGAGGTGGCGACCAAGTACGGCGAGCATCCGCTCGTGGTGAACTGCATCGCGGCGCACCACGACGACGTGCCGCACGAGAGCGAGGTGAGCGTGCTCGTCCAGGCGGCGGACGCCATCTCGGGGTCCCGCCCCGGCGCACGCCGCGAGGCGTTCGAGACGTACGTGAAGCGCCTGGAGGGGCTCGAGAAGATCGCGTCGAGCTACCGCGGCGTGGACCGCGTGTTCGCGATCCAGGCCGGGCGCGAGATTCGCGTGCTGGTGAACCCCGACGACGTGGACGACGCCCGGATGCAGTCGCTCACCGAGGAGATCGCCCGGCGCGTAGAGTCGGAGCTGCAGTACCCGGGCCAGATCAAGGTCGTCGCCATCCGCGAAAAGAGGGCCATGGACATTGCCCGCTGAAATCATCGACGGCGCGGCCGTCTCGAGGAAGATCCGGGCCGGCGTTGCCGCCCGCTGCGCGGCGCTGGCCAAGCGGGGCGTCGTTCCTGGGCTGACCGTCGTGCTGGTGGGCGACGACCCGGCGAGCGCCGTGTATGTCCGCAACAAGGAGAAGCAGAGCGTCCAGGCCGGGATGAAGGGCGAAACGATCCGGCTGCCGGCCTCCACGACGCAGGCCGACCTGCTCGCGCTCGTGGACCGGCTCAACGCCGACCAGTCCGTACACGGCATCCTCGTGCAGATGCCGCTGCCGAAGCAGATCGATCCGCAGGCCGTGATCCGGCGTATCGACCCGCGCAAGGACGTGGACGGCTTCCATCCGGTCAATGTCGGCAAGGTGCTGATTGGCGAAAAGGACGGATTCGCGCCGTGCACGCCGGCCGGCGTGCAGGTGCTGCTGGCCGAGGCCGGGGTCGAGACCGCCGGGCGGCACGCCGTGATCGTGGGCCGCAGCAACATCGTGGGCAAGCCGATGGCCTCGCTGCTCATCCAGCCCGGCCCAGGCGGGGATGCGACGGTGACCATCTGCCATTCGCGGACCGCGGACCTCGCATGGCACGTCCAGCGCGCTGACATCGTCATCGCCGCGGTGGGGCGCCCGGAGATGATCACGGGCGAGATGGTGCGGCCCGGCGCAGTGGTGATCGACGTGGGGATCAACCGGATCAGCGACCCGTCGACGAAGTCGGGCACCCGGCTCGTGGGCGACGTGCACTTCGAGTCGGCAAGCCAGGTGGCGTCGAAGATCACGCCCGTGCCGGGCGGCGTGGGGCCGATGACCATCGCCATGCTGCT
>JAYEKC010000557.1:0-1718 GCA_034716715.1 Gemmatimonadota bacterium
CCGGGCCTGCACCGTGGCCTGTCAGGCTGGCTGGACCTGACACGGGCGGCTCCCCTCCGGGGATGTGCTGCCTGTTCGGCGTCATGGCACCTCGCGAGCGTCACCTTTATCACAGTGAGGCCGCGCGTGATGGACGGTCATGACGCGTTCCGTGCCCCTCACCCGCGGCCGGAAAAGGACGTGAGCATGATGACTCGCGTCACGAAGCTCGCGCTTGCACTGCTTGTCCCCGCAGCGGCCGTCATCATCGCCGGCTGTGCCGGTGGCGGTGGCTCCAGCCAGGCCGGCCCGATCCCGGGGATATACGGGACGGGCGGCATGAACACGGTGGAGGTGTCGGGGATTGCCGTGTCCGTTCGCCATGGCGAACCGGTTGAGGGTGCGACCATCTCGATCGGCGAGCAGACGGCGGCGACGGATGCAGGGGGCGCGTTCGTGGTCGAGGGCGTTGAGATCGGCCGCCGCCTCCTGAGCGTTGACGCTGAGGATTACTCGCTGCTTGGCGGCTCGATCGAGATTGAGGTCGCGGCACAGAGCACCGACCTGGGGCAGATCGTCCTCTGTCCCGGCACGCAGCTCACGCCGCCCCCCGCTCCCGTGCTTCCCTGAGGCGTGAGCGGCGCACGATCGCATCGGCGATGAGGCAGCGGAAGCGCCTGCCCGACTGCGCGAGTGCGTCTGAGCCGACGGACGGCAGTTGACGGCGTAGATCATCACGGGATGCGCGGCGGCCCGCTTCACGGCGAGGCCGTGCGCATCTCGATGGTGTCTACGTACATCACCGCGGGCTCCGTGCCGTTGGCCACGAACCCCAGCCACTGCACCTGATCGAAGGCGGGGTCGCAGGGCAGGTCCGTCCCCTCGAAGAGCACCTCACCCGCCTCATCCGTCATCGTCATTGACCACGCGCCGTCCGCGTGCGCCCCGAGGCCGTCGCTCAGCTCGCAGTGCAGCCACTGCCCGGCGGGCAGCGTCACGCCGGTCGGCTCACGGTCGTGAAGCTGCAGCGCGCCGTCGGCCGTGATGTACATGCACGGGCCAACATCGGCGTAGCTGGGCACGTTGCGCCACTCATGCCACAGCATTGCCCCCTCCTCCCGGTAGAGATCGAAGCTCAGCGTCAACCGCGTGTCCGCGACCAGCCCCGGGCGGTAGTACATGTGCGGCTGGTGGTAGACCGACGCCTCGGCTGAGTCCACGAACTTCAGGGAGTGCTCCCCAGAGCGCGCCCGCTCATCGCTCACCACGATGTACGCCCCCTCCTCCTCCGCCTCGACCAGCGCCGCGTAGCCGGGCTTGAATCCCACCGGCGTGGAGTCGAAGTCATCGACGATGAGTTGCTCTCTGAGGCGGCGCTCGGTGGGCCGCACAGGCAGCGGCGGATGGCGATCGGGCAGCGAGGTCCAGCCCGCGTCTCCGTAGAGCCCGGGCGCGTCGAGATCAAGCGCCTGGAAGCCCAGCGCCGGCGCGGGCGAGTCCGGCTGCAGGCGGAAGTCCCGCGCCCCGGCGTCCACGAACAGAGGGTCGGCGAACCGGGAGTGCGCGTCCATCCTCGGCGTGTACCACACGTCCTCAATGCCCTCCTTCTCCCGCCACTCATCCCACGTGAAACCCAGGAACTTCGGCGGCTCGCCGCTGGTGTGCCAGTACACGTTGTAATCGATGATCTTGTTGTAGCTCTCCCACTCGGGGGTGCAGCGGAAGGGCGTTGCGCCGCC
>JAYEKC010000558.1:0-1716 GCA_034716715.1 Gemmatimonadota bacterium
CGGCCACGACGGGGCGCTCCGGGATCGCCTGACCTGGGGACGGATGCGCATGGATCCGACCGACCTCGCCGACGTGACCGGCGCAACCTATCGGTACCTCGCCAACGGACGCGCGCCGGGCGATCCTTGGCGTGGACGCTTCAAGCCGGGTGAGCGCGTACGCCTCCGGCTCATCAACAGCGGCGCGGCCACGTTCTTCGATGTCCGCATTCCCGGCCTTCCCATGACCGTGGTGCAGGCCGATGGCCAGCCGGTGGAGCCGGTGACGGTGGAAGAGATTCGCGTGGCGATCGCCGAGACGTACGACGTGATTGTCCAGCCGCGGGACGACCGCGCCTATGCGGTGTTCGCCGAAACGCTCGACCGCAGCGGTTACGCGCTGGCGGTGCTCTCGCCGCGCGACGGTCTCGCGCCCGACATTCCGGCGCGACGACCGCGTCCCCGCCGGTCCATGATGGACATGGGCATGGCGATGGGAAGCGCGGCGATGGCGGGGATGGCCGGTATGCCCGGCATGTCGCACGCCGGGCACGCGATGGCCAGCGCGACCACGCGCGACGTGCCACACGGTCCCGATACCCACGGTCCGGGCAATTCAATGGTGCCGGAGGTTACGGCCCCGCGCCTTGACGACCCCGGCATCGGGCTGGGCAACGACGGATGGCGGGTGCTCACTTATCGCGACCTGCGCAGTGCCGCGCCTACGCTGGACGAGCGCGACGCCGGGCGCGACCTGGAGCTGCACCTCACCGGCAACATGGAACGGTACATGTGGTCGTTTGACGGCCGGAAGTTCTCCGACGCGCGCGACCCGATACCCATCGGCCTGCGCGAGCGGATCCGGATCACGTTCGTGAACGACACGATGATGGAGCATCCCATCCACCTCCACGGCATGTGGATGGTGCTTGAGAACGGGGCCGGAGAGCGACAGCCGCGCAAGCATACGGTGAACGTCAAGCCGGCCGAGCGGGTCTCCGTGCTCGTGGAGCCCGATGTGCCGGGCCGGTGGGCCTTGCATTGCCACATCCTGTATCACATGGAGGCGGGCATGTTCCGCGTGGTGGAGGTGCCGGCACATGCGTAACGCCGCGCGCTGGACCATCCGCACCGCCGGACGCGCAGCCACGCGAACGGCGTCCGCCGGGATCGCCGCCGGGCTCATCCTCGTCGCCATGCCGGACTCGCTTCGCGCGCAGGTGGAAGACCACGCGATCCATTCGTTCGTCCTCGTGGACCAGTTCGAGCAACGCGCCGTGCGCGGGCAACATCCCCTCGCGTGGGACGTCATCGCCTGGGTGGGCGGCGACTATACGCGTGCGTGGATCAAGTCGAGCGGGGCGCATTCCACGCGCGGGGGCGGCGGCGAATCCGAGGTGCAGCTGCTGTTCGGGCGGCTCGTCGCGCCGTTCTGGGACGCACAGGTCGGCGCGCAGGTCGAGAGCCGGAACGCCGGCGGCGTCACGCGCACGCGCACCAGCGCGGTGGCCGCTCTCGAGGGACTCGCTCCGTACTGGTTCGAGCTCGAGCCGTCGCTCTACGTCAGCGACCGCGGCGATGTGTCGGGCGAGCTTACGGCGTCGTACGACCTCTTCATGACACAGCGGCTGCTCCTCCAACCGCGCCTCGACCTGCGCGCCGCCGTGCAGGAGGTGCGCGAGTTCGGCGTTGGCTCCGGCGTCAACGACGCGGCCTTCGGCCTTCGCCTCCGCTACG
>JAYEKC010000559.1:0-8740 GCA_034716715.1 Gemmatimonadota bacterium
CGCGACAGCGTGCGCACCGTGTTCGCGGCGCCGGGGTACCTGACGTCGTGGCCGGGGCCGGTCAACGCCGGCACCAGGGCCGAGCGCGACCAGCCCGTCACCGAGGTGTCGTGGTTCGCCGCGCGCGCGTATTGCGCGGCGCAGGGCAAGCGCCTCCCGACCACCGACGAAGGGGAATACGCGGCAGCCGCGAGCGAGACGGTGCGCGACGCCTCAAGCGACCCGGCGTTCCTCGACCGCGTCGTCGTCCTCTACACGGCCGACGCGTACGAGCGGCTCCGGCCGGGCCGCGGCTTCCGCAATGTGTACGGCGTGCGCGCCATGCACGGGGGCCCGTGGGAGTGGACCGAGGACTTCAACGGCATCTTCGTCTCGGCCGACTCGCGCGAGGCCGGCGGCACCGCGCGCCAGACCGACTTTCATTCCGTGTGCGCGTCGGCCGCCATCGGCGCCACCGATCCCTCCAACTATCCCGCCTTCCTGCGCGCCGCGTTCCGCGCTGCACTGGACGCCCGCGCGACCGTGACGGCGCTCGGCTTCCGGTGCGCCGCGGGCCCGTGAGCGCGGCGGGCCGAGGTTTCAACATGGGCACGTCATCCCTCCGAATCGTCGCCGCCGCGATCGCCGGCGCGGCGCTCACCGCGTGCGGCCGGTCTCCGGACAGCGCGTCCGCCGCACCGCCGGCCGCGTCGTCGTCCGCCGCGCCACCGTCATCGTTCTCCGTGTACGACCTGGGCGCCACTTGGCGTGACCAGACCGGCGCCGCGCGCCAGCTCGCGTCACTCAAGGGCAAGCCCCGGCTCCTCTCGCTCGTGTACACCAGCTGCACGTCCATCTGCCCCATGACGGTCGCGGCCATGCAGGAAGTGGAGGCGAAGGCCGGCGACCGGGCGGGGTACGTCCTCGTCTCGCTCGACCCCGAGCGCGACAGTCCGGCGCGCCTCGCCGACTACGCGCGGCAGCACCAGCTCTCCAACCGGTGGACCCTGTTCAGCGGCGCCGAGAACGACGTGCGGGAACTCGCCGCGTTGCTGCATGTCCAGTACCGCCGGGTATCGCCGGACGAGATCGATCATTCCGCCACCCTCACCATCCTCGATGCGGACGGACGGATCGTCGCGCAGTTCGACAAGGCCGACGCGGTGGACCGCGCGGCCGAGGTCCTGCTGCGCTTCCCCGTCCCGGCCCGCTGAACATCCATATGACCACCACGACCCGCTTGCTTGGCCGCAGCCTTGCCATTGCCACCCTTGGCGCCCTCACGGCCGCCGCTGCGGCCGCCCAGACTTCCGTTCCCGTGACCTTCTCCGGCGAGAGCCGGGCGCGCACCGAATGGGACCGCCCCGGCGGCGGCCTCGCCGAGGACGTGTACACCTACCTGCGCACGCGGCTGGGCGTGAGCGCGGCGCCCACCGATGGCGTGCGCCTGATGTTCCAGCTGCAGGACAGCCGCGTGTACGGCGTGGCCGCGTCGGGCGCCGCGGGCAGCCCCGACATCACCGACCTCCACCAGGCGTACGTGGACCTGTCCGCGGAGCGGCGCGGGCGCGTGGTCACGGCGCGGGTCGGCCGCCAGGAGGTGGCGTTCGGCAACGAGCGACTCGTGGGGCCGGTGGGCTGGTCGAACACGGGGCGCACGTTCGACGGCGCGCGACTCACGTTCGTGCCCTCGGGCGATGGCAAGGCTGGCCGCAGTGCGACGTTCTTCGTGGCCACGGTGGAGGAGCGCGGGCGCCACTTCGGCACGTCCACGGCGTCGGGAACGTATCCCGGCGACCGCGCGGTGATCGGCGCGTTCCTCACGCGTCCAGTTCGGCGCGGCACGCTCGAGTTCACGGCGCTCTACGACAACGGCGCCAAGTACCGCTCGTACGCGCAGTCGGACCGCTACACGGTGTATGGGCGCTTCCGCAGCGCCGCGGATCGGCCGTTCGGCGTGGACCTCGAGGCCGCCTGGCAGGGCGGCACGCAGCAGTACCAGCAGAACGCGACGACGACGGTGGACCAGGACGTGTCGGCGTGGCTCCTCGGCGCGCGGCTCGGGCGGCAGCCCGCACCCGGCCGCAAGGCGAGCGCGATCGTGGGCGTGGACGTGCTCTCCGGCGACGCGAAGCCGACCGACGGACGGTACCACGCGTTCAACACGATGTACGCCACCAACCATCCGTTCTACGGACTGATGGACCTGTTCCTCGACCCGGCGGCCCGCACCAACGACGCCGGCCTCGTGGACGCGTTCGGCTCGGTGACGCGCGCGCTCAGCGACCGCACGTCGCTGCGCACGGACCTGCACCGGTTCGCCGTGCAGGCCGGGAGCGCGGGGGAGATCGGCTGGGAACTCGACGTCGTCGCGCCGGTGAAGCTCTCGTCCGCGTCGGCGCTCGAGATCGGGTACGCGGCCTTCCGCGCGTCCGACGCGGCCGCGGCGATGGGGCTCGGCGCGCCTGACAAGGTGCGGCAGTGGGGCTACGTGCAGCTCCGCGCGTCGTTCTAGGGACGCCGCGGCGTGGATCCGTTCATCAAGGCGTTCATCCGCTCGTCGCTGGTCTGGTTCGCCGTCGGCATCCTGACCGGGCTCGTGATGGCGGCGTATCCGCCGTGGGTGGTGCTGCGCCCCGGCCACGCGCACGCGATGGTGGCGGGCTTCCTCACGATGCTCGTGTTCGGCGTGGGGTACCAACTGCTGCCGCGGCTCTTCGGCCATCCGCTGCACAGCACGCGGCTGGCCACGCTGCACCTCTGGTTCGCCAACGTCGGCCTCGCGGGCATCGTGGCGGGATTCCTCGTGCGGCCGTGGTGGACCCGCGCCGGCGTGTGGACCACGGCCATCGGCGGGCTGGTGTTTGCCACCGGTGCGACCTTCTGGATCTACAACCTCTGGCGCACGTTCGACGCCGCCGACGCGCGCCAGCGTGCGCGCGACGAGGCCGGCAGCCGCCCGCTGCCGACCCTCGGAGAGTAGCCCGGCGGCGCTGCGCGTGGCGCGGGCCGCCGGCGCGCGTCAGGGTTTGCCGCCCGGCTTCCACTCCGGCTTCCACTCCGGCTTCGGGCCGTCGCTGAGCAGGCGCGCGGCCTTCGTCGCCGCGTTGATCACGGCCGCCATGTGGTCGAAGTCCACGTGCGAGATGTCGTCGCTCGGCTGGTGGTAGTCGGTGTGGAGGTTGAACGTCGACAGCGTGTGCGCCGGGATGCCGGCGCGGGCGAAGGCGATGTTGTCGCTCCGCTGGAAGAAGTTCTGGTCGGGCCGCTTGTCCGGCACGATCGGGATGCCCGCCGCGGCCAGCGCGTCGCCCATCGTCGAGCGCTCGTACCCCGTGAGCCACGCCTTGCCCGGGCCGCCGGCGAGCGAGTCGGGCCGGCCGATCATCTCGATCTCGAGGTTCGCCGCCATGCGGTCGAGCGGGATCACGGGATGCGCGATGTACCAGCGCGTGCCGAGCAGCCCCGTCTCCTCGCCGATCGTGGCCATGAACACCACCGTGCGCTTCGGCTTCGGGCCCTGCGCGAACTGTCGCGCGATCTCGAGCACGGCTACCGTGCCCGACGCGTCGTCGTCGGCGCCGTTGTAGATGGAGTCGCCGTTGACGCCCGGGCCGCGCACGCCGAGGTGATCGTAGTGGGCGTCGATCAGCACGTAGTCGGCGGCGAGAGCCGGGTCGGCGCCCTTGATCATCCCGACGACGTTCACCGCAGGTACGCGCCGGTCGGCGGGCACGGTGTCGAGGTCGGCGAAGCTGGCGCGCACCACCGGACGCCATCCGCCGCGGCCGCGGCCGCCACGGCCGGCCACCGAGTCGCGCGAAACGGCCACGCGCTGGAAGAATCCGCTGTCGCCGGCCGGGGAGAGGCCGATGGCGCGCATCGTCCCGGCGATCATCCGCGCGGCCCTGGCCGCGCCAGGCGTGCCCGTGGCACGGCCCTGCATCGAGTCGTCGGCAAGGCCGGAGAGAAGCTGCCGGGTGCGCGCGGGCGTGGTGGGCCCGGTGGGAACCTGGGCGGCCGCGGTGGTCGCCGCGGCGGCAATGGCGACCGCGATGATGATGAAGGCGACGGCGACCGGAACGTCGGCTGGGGTGGCGGATCGGACGGGAGGGCGGGCGAATTGCATCGTGGCTCGGGGTTCGCGTTGGTGTGGGCGTGTCGCTGGAAACGTACGCGCGGGGCACCCGCCGGGCCTTTTATATCGGTTCACGATATATATTGCGACCATGCCCCATCCTGCTCCTGTCACCGACTGCGAGTACCGCGCGCTCGCCGACGTCCGGTACACCATCCGACGGTTTCTGGCCTTCAGTGAGGCCGCGGCGCGCGACGCCGGCGTCGAACCCCAGCAGCACCAGCTCCTGCTCGCCATCCGCGGCCTCCCCGAGGGCGCTCGTGCCGACCTCACGACCCTCGCCGAGCGCTTGCAGGTGCGGCATCACAGCGTCGTGGAGCTCGCCGGCCGCGCCGAGGCGGCGGGACTCGTCGCGCGCGTCGCCGACCCCGACGATGCCCGCCGGGTGATCCTCCACCTCACGCGGCCAGGTGACGCGCTGCTCGCGCGACTCTCGCGTGAACACCGCGACGAGCTTGCGGCGGCGGGCCGACAGCTTGGCCGCGCGATCCGGACGCTCGCCGGCACCGGGAACCGGAGGCGGCGTGGGTAGGGCGCCGCGAACGCACCTCGCCGATTTCACGGTGAACCGGCGCGTGGTGCCCATCACCCTGATCGCGTGCGGCATTGGCGCCCTGTGCGCGTTCGTCGCGCTCGCGTTGCTGCGGATGATCGCCCTGTTCACGAACCTCTTCTACTACGGCCGATTCTCGGTTGCGGCCGCAACGCCGGCCACGCATCACCTGGGGGCGTGGGCGGTGGTCATCCCGGCGGTTGGCGGCCTCGCCGTCGGCATCATGGCGCGGTTCGGCACGGATCGCATCCGGGGCCACGGGATCCCCGAAGCCATCGAAGCGATCCTGACCCGCGGTAGTCGTGTGGACCTCCGCGTGGCGATCCTCAAGCCGATATCTGCCGCCGTCTCGATCGGCTCGGGCGGCCCGTTCGGCGCCGAGGGTCCGATCATCATGACGGGCGGCGCGTTCGGATCACTGGTGGCCCAGCGGTTCAACCTCACCGCCGCCGAGCGCAAGACACTGCTCGTGGCAGGCGCGGCGGCGGGCATGTCGGCCACGTTCGCGGCGCCGGTCGCGGCGGCGTTGCTGGCCGTGGAGCTGCTCCTCTTCGAGTGGAAGCCGCGAAGCTTCATCCCGGTCGCCGCCGCAAGCGCGGTCGCCGCCGCACTTCGGCCCGCCGTGCTCGGCGCCGGCCCGCTGTTCCCGACGCCGCCCCTCGCAGCACCACCCGGGGGACTCACGCTCGCCGTATGCCTGCCGGTCGGCCTCGCCGCCGGCGCACTCGCCGCCCTGATGACATACGCGGTGTACGCCGCGGAAGACGCCTTCCCCATGCTGCCCATCCCGTGGATGTGGTGGCCGGCCGTGGGGGGACTGGTGATTGGCCTGGGCGGCCTCGTTTCTCCGCATGCGCTTGGCGTCGGGTACGACGTGATCGCCGACCTCCTTGCCGGTTCGCTCGTCATGAAGGTGGCGGTGGCCCTGCTCGTGGTGAAGACGCTGATCTGGTCCATCTCACTCGGCTCGGGAACCTCCGGCGGGGTGCTTGCGCCGCTGCTGATCGTGGGGGCGTCGCTGGGTTCCCTGCTGGCGCCCATGCTCCCGCCCGAGGGTGCCGCGTTCTGGCCGCTTGTCGGGATGGCATCCATCCTCGGCGCGGCGATGGGAGTGCCGCTCACCGCGGTCGTATTCGCACTCGAGCTCACGCACGACGTCGACATGCTGCTCCCGCTGCTCATCGCCGTGGTCGCGGCCAATGCGTTCACGTCGCTCACGCTGCGGCGCTCAATCCTCACCGAAAAGGTGGACCGGAAGGGATTTCACCTCAGCCGCGAGTACGCCACCGACCCGCTGGAGCTCCTGTTCGTTGCCGACGTGATGACACCGGACGCTGGTGCCGTGGTGACCGCCCCGGAAGCGGTCATCGTACACCCCGACGAGCCGTTGACGCACGCGGTGAACCGCATGGCGGAGCGCGGCTGCACCACACTGGCGGTGGTGCCGCGCGACGAGCCGGGCCGCGTGGTCGGGCGCGTCACGCTCGAGCAACTGCTGGTGGCGCGTAGCCGCCACCTCGAGGAAGAGCGCCAGCGCGACGGCACCGTGCCCCTCACGGCGTTCATGCCGCCATGGCTGCGGGATTCGACGTGACGCAAGCGGGGCCGGTGCCGGACCTACGGTCTGCGGCTGGCAAGCCAATTGGTCATCTCGCGGGCGCGGTCCGGCCGGTGCCATGCGTTCATCACGCGTATCAACTTGGTGTACCCCGCCGCACGCAACGCGTCGGGAAGCGCCGTGATCACAGAGTCGACGCCGAAGACCTGGGCCGACACCCGCGCCGAGTCCACGTCCCAGATGTCGCCCTGCTGGGGAGCGAACTCGAACACGGTGACGTACACGTCCGTGAGCCGCTGGACGGCGTCCGCTGCGTGCGCCGACGCGGGATATCGGCGCAGGAACTGCTCGAGCGGGCCGCCGTCGCGCGTCAGGTAGCAGTCGACCGAACCTTCGCACTCGCCCGCGATGTCAAGAAACGTGAGGGCGTACGACGCCTCGGCCGCGAGGCTGTCGCCGGGAAAGCGGCTGACCAGGTCCTCGTAATCACGGCCGTTGTAGACATACTGCGCGTCAGGCTCGCTGTTCCAATACTTCTCCCGGCGGGCGGCCACGAACCCGGTGTCCGGCGTCCCGAACGCGATCGTGCCGCGCGTCCGGCGCATCAACCGGCCCAGGTCCCAGAGCCACCGCGCGGCGCTCGCCCCGGTGGAATCGCGACGGAGCGAGTCTTCGAGCGCCGTCAGACGCGACTGCGACGCATCGGTGCCCGACTCGAGGCTGTCGTTCGGGCGGTAACGATTGCCGTCCGCTGCGGAATCGGCCGGCGTCGACGACGTCGAGGTGGCGCCGCGCCGCTCGCATGCGCCCGCGGCGGCACAACACACAAGCCCTACAAGGAGGGCCCATCCCCGGCCGCGCGATGGGCCCACCATGTCAGGCGACCGCTGCCACTGGGCTTATGCCCACTTGAGGTCCGTCTTGCTGATCGGGAGCTGGCGGATGCGCTTGCCCGTCGCCGCGTAAATCGCGTTGCACAGCGCCGGGATCGCCGGCGGAAGCATCGGCTCGCCGAGCCCCGTGGGCGGGTTGTCGGTCTTGAGGAAGTGCACCTCCACCGGGAACGACTCGCGCATCCGCAGCAGGCGGAACGTGGTGGCCGAGTTGCCGAAGTTGGTCTGCGCCACGCGGCCCTTCTCGATGGTAATCTCCTGCGCCAGCGCCTCGGCAATGCCGTCGAGGATCCCGCCCTGCGCCTGGTTTTCGGCGTGGCTGAGGTTGATCACCTGGCTGCCGATGTCGCCGGCCATCCACACCTTGTCCACCTTCACCGCGCCGGCCTGGCTCACCGTGGCCTGCACGACCTCGGCGAAGTAGCCGAGGTGGCTGAAGTGGAACGCGATGCCCATCCCGGTGCCCTTCGGGAGTTTCGTCTTGCCCCAGTTTGACTTCTCGGCCACGAGGTCGAGCACGCCGCGCATCCGCGCGAAGTCGTACTGGCCGCCGCCAAAGCCGCCACCCCGACCGCCCCGCCCGCCGCCGGCGGGCGCCGGGTCGGCCTGGTACTGCGAGAGGAGCTGCCGCCGGAAGTCGACGGGATCCTTCCCTGCCGCCGCCGCCAGTTCGTCGATGAAGCACTGGATGGCGAACGCGATGCCGTTCGACCCGGGCGCACGCAACGCGCCGAGCGGCACGTGCGTCTCGATCACCGAGGCGTCGAGCGTGTAGTTGCGGATGAACCGCGACGGGAACTCGGTGGCGCCGAGTCCGGAGCTGTTGCCGAAGAACTGGTTGCCCTGCCCGTCGGGCGTGCCGAAGGCCACGTAGTGGTTGCGCCAAGCGACGAGATTGCCGCCCGCGTCCACCCCGCCCTGGAAGTGGTGCCACTGCGGCGGGCGATAGAAGTCGTGCTGGATGTCGTCCTCGCGCGTCCAGAGCAGTTTGACCGGCGTGCCGGGTACCTGCTTCGCGATCGCGCAGGCTTCCACCATGTAGTCGTTGGTGAGCCGCCGGCCGAAGCCACCGCCGCAGCGCATCAGGTGGATGGTGATGTCCTCCGCCTTGAGGCCAAGCGTGCTCATCACGAGGTTGCGCCCGCTGTTGGGCTGCTGCGTGGCCGACCAGAGCTCGAGCTTGCCGTCCTTGAAGAGGGCGGTGGTGTTCTGCGGCTCGAGCGGCGCGTGCGAGATGAGGGGCACGTAGTACGCCGCCTCCACCTTCTTCGCGGCCCCGCCGAAGGCGGCGTCGAAATCGCCGTCCTTGCGCAGGTTCCGCATCGGGGTGCCCTTCGCCAGCTCGGCGGCCTTCGCCGAGTAGCCCGCGCTGGAGTGCGACCCGAAGGCGCCCTCGTCCCACGTGACCTTGAGCTTCTTGCGGGCGGAGTTCGCCTGCCACCACGAGTCGGCGACGATCGCGACGCCCGACATCAGGCCGTCGCGCGCGGCGGGGCCCTGGTCCAGCACGAACGCGTGCTTCACGCCGGGCTCGCGCCGGATCTCGTCGAGGTTCGCGTTCGTGACCTTGCCGCCGAACACGGGGCACTTCTCGAACACGGCATAGAGCATGCCGGGCA
>JAYEKC010000560.1:0-1711 GCA_034716715.1 Gemmatimonadota bacterium
CCTCTCACAAAGCCTCAACTCTCATGGTTTGATCTCCCATCAACAACTTCTGCCCGGCCTTGAGCGGCCGCTCGCCGCGCACCGAAACCGCCACACCGTTGCGGCTGCCGTCGTCGAGCACGATGAACTCCAGGTCCTCGCCGCGCACCTCCGCGTGCTTGCCGCTCATCGTCTGGTCGAACGGGAACACCCAGTCGCCCTGCTCGCGGCCGATCTTGATCGACCGGCCCGGCGAGAGGTGGAACGTGTCGCGCGCCGAACCGTCCGCGCGGAGCTGCGCGAGCATCGCCACGTCGGCGTTCGGCGTGAGCGAGCCCAGCCGCCGCGTCTGGTCGGCCTCCGGCGGATGCGGGCCGGGATACCCGAGCCGCCGGAACCGGATGATCTGCGACCCGATCAGGATCGTGTCGCCGTCCTGCAGGCGGTAGGGCGTGTCGATGAACACCCACGTCCCGTTCCGCGAGCCGAGGTCGCGGATGTAGAGCTGGCCGTCGCGGTGCGAGAACTGCGCGTGGATGGGCGAGAGGTACGGGTCCGAGGGAAACCGGAAGTCGCCGTCGATCCGGCCCACCGTCATGTCGTCGTGTTCGATGGTGAACGTCTGCCGCACGTTGCCCGCGTCGTCGATCACCGCGAGCTTCGGCGCCGTCGCGCCGGCGCCGCGCGCCGAGAACACGGCCGTGCCCTTGGCCTGGGGTGGCGCCTCGGTGGCGGTCACCACGCGCGCGCCGCACTTGGCGCAGAACTTGTCCACGCCAATCCGCACCGGCGTGCCGCAGCTCATGCACTGCGACCCCGACGCCATCCCCGGCACGGGCACCACGCGCGTTCCGCACTGGGGGCAGAATGGCAGCGCCGGGTCGATCATCGAATTGCATCCGGGACACGCCCTCAACACGCCCCCCTTGGGCTTTGCAGCGCCGCCGCCCACCTCCCTCGCCTTGGACCCCCGTTCCGGGACGACCGGCTCGGCCGCCCCGGGATTGAGAACGGCGGCAACGGAAATGACCCGTGCGCCGCCCGCGACCACGGGCTTGCCACAGTCGATGCAGAACCGGGATTTCTCATCGTTGTCGCGGCCGCAAAACCCGCATTGAATCACGCTGGGCTCCATCCGGCGAGGTGAAAAACCGCCCGCAGTCGCGAATATAGATGTGAGGCCAAGTGGCGGCCAGTCAAAACGCGCCCTATCCTTCGCGGAAATGCGTTGGCTGCAACGTCTTCCGCTGCCTGGCCTCGAGGCCGTGCTTGCGGCGGTGTTTACGGTCGCGGTCGAGGCGTGCGCCGGGCTCCCACAGCCGGGCGCAGCCGCCGCACCCGCGGTCATTCCCGCCGCATCGCCGTCGACGCGCTTGCCGGCACCTCAACCGCCTCCGGTATCCCCGACAGAGGGGGTGCGCACGGAGCCCGCGCCCCCTGATACGCGCATCGCCTCCGACGGACGCGCCATCGCCCCCGCCACTCCCGGCGGGCCACTCGCCATTCCGGAAGTTGACGGTCCGCTCGCGGTGAAGGTCGTGTACCCGCGGCGGGGCCAGGTGATCGGCGCGCGTGACTCGACGTTCCTCCTCGGGTCGGTCGGCTCGGGCCGCGCAACGCTCACGATCAACGGCGCGAACGTGCCGGTGAATCCCAACGGCTCCTTCCTGGCCTGGCTGCCGTTCCCGCCGGGCGACACACCGACCTACGAGTTCGTCGCGACCAAGGCGGC
>JAYEKC010000561.1:0-1703 GCA_034716715.1 Gemmatimonadota bacterium
CGGCCACCGGCGCAACAAGGAGCGATACGATGTTCAAGGGTCTCGGCGGCCTCGGCGATCTCGGCAAGATGATGGGCCAGATGCGCGAGCTTCAGGAAAAGATGAGCGAGCTGCAGCAGCGCATCGCCGACGCCGAGGCGCTCGCCCGGGAGCTGCGCCAGCAGGGGCAGGACGTGGCGCCCCTCCAGCGCGCCATCGACAACCTGCGGAACATGACCTCCACGTTCACGTCGCTCGACGACAAGCGCGCGGAGGAGATGCTGCGCTCGCAGGTGGTGGAGGGCCTCAAGGCGTACGAATACGCGCTCCGCCGCGCGAACGGCGACGACGCGAGCACGCGCGTGCTGCTCGAGCGCTCGGGCGACGTGCCGCCCGCGTTCAAGGCGCTGGTCGAGGAGTACTACCGGTCGCTCTCGCGCCCCGCGCCGAAGAAGCCGGAACCCCCGCCGAAGCAGCCGTGAGTTCCCCGCATTGATCGCCGGCGTCCCGGAACCGACCGACCGTCCGCCGGATACGTTTGGGCAGGAGGATCAATGTCCAAGATGAAGGCCGACAATCCGGAGCTGAAGGAGAAGCTCACGGACATGCAGTACCAGGTCACGCAGTGCAGCGCCACGGAGCCCCCGTTCCGCAACGAGTTCTGGAACCACAAGGAACCCGGCATCTACGTGGACGTGGTCTCGGGCGAGCCGCTGTTCTCCAGCACCCACAAGTTCGACTCCGGCACCGGCTGGCCGAGCTTCATCCAGCCCATCGAACAGCAGAACGTGACGGAGCATTCCGACACCGCGTACGGCATGCGCCGCGTCGAGGTGCGGTCGAAGGAAGGCGACTCCCACCTCGGCCACGTCTTCCCGGACGGACCGGGTCCCACGGGGCTCCGCTACTGCATCAACTCGGCGTCACTCCGGTTCATCCCGAAGGACAAGCTCGACGCCGAGGGCTACGGCAAGTACCTCGCGCTGTTCGAGAAGGCGGCGAAGTGACCGGCGACGCACGGCTCGCAGCCAAGGGCGAAGAGCCCGCGGTCCACGGCTCCCAGTCGACCCTGGCGACCGCGACGTTGGCCGGCGGCTGCTTCTGGTGCCTCGAGGCCGTGTTCCTGCAGCTCACGGGCGTCCACGCGGTGAAGAGCGGGTACGCGGGGGGGCGCCGTCCCAACCCGACGTACGAGCAGGTGTGCACCGGGGTCACCGGGCACGCCGAGGTGGTGCGCGTCACGTACGATCCGTCGGTCATCTCGTACGGCGACCTGCTCGACGTGTTCTTCACCATCCACGATCCCACTACGCTGAACCGCCAGGGCAACGACGTGGGCACGCAGTACCGTTCGGCGGTGTTCTACGAGTCGCCGGAGCAGGAGGCCGAGGCCAAGGCGAAGATCTCGGCGCTCGTGGAGGCCCGGGTGTGGGACGACGCCATCGTGACGACGGTGGAGAAGCTCGACACCTTCTGGCCGGCCGAGGCGTACCACGACGACTACTTCGCGCGGAACCCGCAGAACCCGTACTGCGCGGTGGTCATTGCGCCGAAGGTGGCCAAGGCGCGGAAGAAGTTCCTGGACAAGCTGGCGAAGCCGGCCTGACCCGGCATCGCCGCGCCGCGGCACAATTGTACGATCCTGCTGCGCGCTCGCGTGGGTGCCTTGTCAACGCGTCCTCGGGTGGCCAACGTCAGTGCTGCCGCGGCGCCCATCCGGCGAT
>JAYEKC010000562.1:0-1703 GCA_034716715.1 Gemmatimonadota bacterium
CGCGTACCTGCAGGTCCGGGACGGTGATCGTCTCCGCCTCGGGCACGAAGGTCCCCAGGTCACCCGGCCACAGCCAGCGCACGCCCATGTGCCGGTCGAGGAAGTAGCCTACCGCCCACAGGGTCGCCGGCGAGACGTCGTCCCCGGCGTTCCCGGCCGTGTCGGAGCCCGCGAAGACCACATGGCGCCCGACCGTCCTCACGATGAACTCCTCTTCCCGCAGGTCGGATACCGGGACGCCCAGCGACTCGGCCAGCTCCCCGCCACCGATCACCACCACCGTGTGATCCTCCGGCAGCGCATCGATGTCATCCCGCTCGATGGTCGCCAGCTCCACGCGACTCGCCCGGCGCACGTGGTAGATGAGCTCATCTGCAGCGCGGTGCGCCCCCTCTGCGTCCGGTGTGTCGACGACGATCGCCGCGGTGGCCTCCCCCTCGACCACGAGCGAGCGCTCAGCCGCACGGGCGAAGGTCCCCGCCTGGGTCAGCAGGATGACGCTGCAACACAGCGCCGCGAGACCGCTGGTATCCATCATCTGCATTGCTTCCTCTCATCGGCACCGACGCGACGTATCTCTCGGCGATCGCCCGCACGCCTCCGTATTCTGAGCACGCACCCCTGCACCGCAGGCGAGTCACCTTCCGGCCTGTCACCGGCTGTGTATTCTTCGCGGCCTGCGCCCTCAGCCCTCTCCACCCGTCGCGAGCCGGTCAAAGCCCACCGAAGCCGGCACGCGCGCCGCACTCAGGCAGGACTGCGGGGGATTCATGGGGAACAGTGCGTGGACGTGCATACAGGAAGGAAGTGATGTACCATGTCCGAGCAGCCGGTCGATATTGAAGCGGTCAAGCGCCACTTCCGCGAGGATCACTTCGCGGCGACCAGTGGCGTGGAGATACTCGAACTGCAGCCGGGGTACGCCCGCACCGCTCTCACCGTGGAGGAGAGGCACCTCAACAGCGTGGGTATCCTTCAGGGCGGCGCCATCTTCACTCTGGCTGACCTCGCCTTCGCGATGGCCTGCAATTCCGGCGGCCGGGTGGCGGTGGCGATCAACACGAACCTGTCATTTCTGCAGGCGACGCGCTCGGGGACTCTTGTCGCGGAGGCCACGGAGGTCTCGCGCACCAGGCGGATCTCCACCTGCACGGTGCGTGTGACTGACGAAGGGGAGGAGCTCGTAGCCCTCTTCCAGGGGACGGCATACATTAAGAGCGAGCCCTTCCCGCCGGGTGATGACACTGCATAGGAATCGCCGCTGAGAGCCGACACGGTCGTGCGAGGACCCACGGGACATTCCACGATGCTCGGCTGAATCATGCGAGTACCCGCTCTATCAGTAAGTGCCATGCTGAAAACGTGATAAACTGTACTCGGCACCCT
The DNA here is from genome assembly GCA_034716715.1 of Gemmatimonadota bacterium. GTDB lineage: Bacteria > Gemmatimonadota > Gemmatimonadetes > Gemmatimonadales > Gemmatimonadaceae > Fen-1231. The sequence continues at coordinate 1,387 of JAYEKC010000562.1, forward strand.
GCGCTGGCTCTTGTTTCACGTGGAAAGAGAGGAGACAACACATGCCGGAAGCGGGTCTGACACTCATCAAAGTGCTGGTGGTGAGCGCGGCAATCGTCATGGCGGTGGCGGTCATCTTCCCGGTCTTCGCGGGATGCGGCAGGCAGGCAGATGAGGCCAGGGGTGACCAGATCGCGCAGGCGCCTGACGACCCCATGGAAACCGAGACGGCCGACCGCTCCGGCGCGATCATCATCGATCACACCTGTCTTAAGCTGTCGCGGATCCCTGACAGGTGGATTGAGGAGGCTCGCGCCAACCTGCGAGTTCACTACGCG
>JAYEKC010000563.1:0-1701 GCA_034716715.1 Gemmatimonadota bacterium
GTGCCGGCCGGGAACCCCGGCGGCATGCGGCGCGCGTGGGCGATGCCGGGCCGCGCCGCCGCCGTGACGGCAGCCGGCGGCGCCAACTTCGCCGCCGCGGGCACGGTGCACGACGGGCGCCCGGCCCTCGAGCCGGCCCGCGTGGTGGGCGAACTCTTTGCCGGCGCCTATGCCGGCATCGCGGGATACTTCGTCGGCACGTGGGCGGGAACCGTGGTGGCCGACGCCCTGCCCACGGAATCACAGGACACCAAGGACAAGCTCGGCTTCGCGTTCGGCGCCACCGGCGCCGCCCTCGCCACCGCCGCCAGCGTGGCCGCCGTCGGCAACATCGGCGACCAGACCGGGTCGTATCCGACGGCCCTTGCCGGCACCGCCGGTGGCATCGCCGCGGGCGTGCTGCTCAACCAGCTGATCTATGGGCACGCGCGGCTGCCCACGGAAACCAGTTCCTCGCGCATGCGCTGGGTGTCGGCCTCCATCGAGGCCCTCCTCCCGTCGCTTGGCGCCACGATCGCCTTCAACTCGACTCGCAGGTTCAAATGACCGATACGTCCAGAAACCCGGTAATCGTCTCCGCCGTGCGCACGCCGATGGGCAGGTTCCTCGGCGGGCTGAGCCCGCTATCCGCCACGCGCCTTGGCGCGGCCGTCGTGAAGGCGGCGGTGGAGCGCGCCAAACTCGACGGCGCAGCGCTCGACGAAGTGATCATGGGCAACGTCGTGCAGGGCGGTGAGGGGCAGGCGCCCGCCCGCCAGGCCGCGATCCACGGCGGCGTGCCCGCCACCGTGCCCGCGTACACCGTGAACAAGGTGTGCGGGTCGGGCCTGCAGGCCGTGATGCTGGCCGCGCAGGCCATTCGCGCCGGCGACGCGCAGGCGCTGGTGGCCGGCGGTATGGAATCGATGAGCAACGCGCCGTACTACGTGTTCGGGATGCGCGCCGGCGTGAAGTTCGGGCAGCAGGCGCTGGTGGACGGCGTGATCCACGACGGCCTCTGGTGCGCGTTTGGCCAGAACCACATGGGCGGGTACGCCGAGTATACCGCGAAGAAGGCCGGCATCTCCCGGGCGCGGCAGGACGAGTTCGCGCTGGCCTCGCACCAGAAGGCCGTGGCGGCGATCGAGGGCGGCGCGTTCAAGGCGGAGATCGTCCCCGTGGAGATCCCGGGCCGCAAAGGACCCACGGTGGTCGCCGAGGACGAGGGGCCGCGCAAGGACACCTCGGCCGAGGCCCTGGCGAAGCTCACGCCCGCGTTCCCGAAGGACGCGCCGAAGGACATGAAGCCGGACGAGCTGACGGTGACGGCGGGCAACGCGCCGGGCCTCTCGGACGGGGCGTCGGCGCTCGTGGTGACGAGCGCGGCGTTCGCCAAGGCCCACGGCCTGGCGGTGCTCGCCCGCGTCACGGGGTACGCGTCGGGCGGGACGGAGCCGAAGGACCTCTTCTTCGCGCCGATCGTGGCGGTGCAGAACCTCATGCAGAAGACGGGCGCGAAGATCGGCGACTACGACCTGATCGAGGCCAACGAGGCGTTCGCGAGCCAGGCACTGGCCGACGGCGACGCGCTGGGCTGGGATTGGGCCCGGGTGAACGTCAACGGCGGCGCGATCGCGCTCGGCCACCCCATCGGGTGCAGCGGCGCGCGCATCCTCACCACGTTGCTGCATGCCCTCCGCGCGCGCGGCAAGCGGACGGGGC
>JAYEKC010000564.1:0-1690 GCA_034716715.1 Gemmatimonadota bacterium
CCCGCCGCCACGGGTCACCACCCTTGTACTGGCAGCTGGGTATTTTCCCCACATGAAATGGATGGCGGCACTCGCGGCAGCCGCGGGCTTCCTTGCGGCATCGGGGCGGGCGGCCGCCGCCCAATCCGTGGACCTCCGCATCGTGTCCACCACCGATGTCCACGGCCGCATTCGCGGCTGGGACTACTTCGCCGACACCGCCGAGTCGGCCCGGGGCCTCGCCCGCGTGGCCACGATCGTGGACTCGGTCCGGCGCGTGATTCCCGGCGGCACGATCCTCCTCGACGCCGGCGACTTCCTCCAGGGCAACCCCCTCACGTACGTGGCCTCGCGCCCCGACGCGAAAGGTCCGCACCCCGTCGTGGCCGCGATGAACGTCATGCGCTACGACGCCGTCGTGCTCGGCAACCACGAGTTCAACTACGGCCTCCCGGCGCTCGACCGGATGCTCGCCGGCGCGAAGTTCCCGGCAATCGCGGCGAACGTCGCGCGCAGCGACGGCCATCCCGGCTGGCCGGGCGTCGCGTGGATCGAGCGCGAGGGCGTGCGCATCGCCGTGATCGGCGAGACCACGCAATGGGCCACGATCTGGGACAAGCTCAACCTGGAGGGCAAGGTCACCATCGGCGACATCGTCGCCTCGGTGCGCGCCCGGGCCGACTCCGCTCGGCGCGCCGGCGCCGACGTCGTCATCGTGCTCGCCCATTCCGGGCTCGACGGTGGGTCGGGACAGGGCGACCACACGGCCGGCCTGCCGCCCGAGAACGTGATGGCCGAGGTCGCGCGCCAGGTGCCGGGCGTGGACCTCATCGTATTCGGCCACACGCACCGCGAGGTGGCCGACACCACCGTCCACGGCGTCCTGCTCGTCCAGCCGCGCAACTGGGCGGCGAGCGCCTCGGTGGTCGCGATGCGGCTGGAGCGCGACGGGGCGGGATGGCGGGTGGCGTCGAAGCGCGGGACGATCGTGCGCGCCGCCGGACACCCCGAGGCCCCGGCGGTCGTCGCGGCCGTCGAGGCCGCGCACGTGGCCGCGCGCGCGTGGGCCAATACCGTCATCGGCTCCACGGCGGTCGCGTGGCGGACGGATTCCGCCCGCACCACCGACACGCCGATCATCGACTTCATCGGCGAGACGATGCGCCGTGCCACCGGCGCGGACCTCGCCTCGACAGCCGTGTTTTCCACGAACGTCCGGATGCCCGCGGGCCCGATCACCGTCTCGCGGCTCGCGCAGTTGTATCCGTACGACAACACGATCCGGGTGCTCCGGCTCTCGGGCGCGCAGCTCAAGGCGTTCCTCGAGCGGAGCGCCGAGTACTACAAGGTCAGCGGCGAGGGCGCGGCGGCCGTGGCGGCCCCCGACCCGGCGTTCATCGGGTTCAACTTCGAGGTGGTCACCGGGGCGTCGTACGACATCGACCTGCGGCGCCCGCGCGGCGACCGGATCGTGGGGCTGTCGGTGCGCGGCCGCGCGGTCGCTGCGACCGACTCGTTCAACGTCGCGCTGTCGAACTACCGCGCCAGCGGCACCGGTGGGTACGGCATGGTCGTGGGCGCGCCGCTGGTGACCGACGACCAGCGCGAGGTCCGCCAGCTGCTGATCGACGAGGTCACCCGCCGCAAGACGCTGCGCCCCGCGGACTACTACACGCGCTCGTGGCGGCTCCTGCCGCCCGCCCTCGCCACG
>JAYEKC010000565.1:0-1690 GCA_034716715.1 Gemmatimonadota bacterium
CGCTCATTCTACACGCGCCCCGTGGACGAGGCTCTGGCTGAGATCGCCGGACTGCCCGGTCGCCACCTCTACTTCCTCGACGACAACCTCATGGCCAACCGCCGCTTCGCCTCCGCGCTCTTCGACGGGATGCGCGGCATGGACCGCGTGTGGTCCGCGGCCGGGACGGTGCAGGCGGCGCTGGATGGTGAGCTGATGGAGCGCGCGGGCGCGTCAGGCTTGCGCAGCCTGTTCATCGGATTCGAGACCCTCAGCGGCCGGAACCTGCGCGACTGCGGCAAGTCGCACAACCTGCACGCCGACTACGAGGAGGCCGTCGCCCGCCTGCGCGATTTGGGCGTGATGATCAACGCCAGCTTCGTGTTCGGGATGGATGACGATGAGCCGGGTGTTTTCGACCGCACCGTCGAGTGGGCCATCAAGCAGGGCGTGGAGACCGCCACCTTTCACATCCTCACGCCCTATCCCGATACGCCGCTGCATGCTCGCATGCAGCGGGAGGGGCGCATCCTGACCGAGGACACCGACCTGTATGACACGCGTCACGCGGTGTTCCAGCCGGCGCGGATGTCGCCGCAGCGGCTGGAGGAGGGCTACTGGCGCGCGTACCGCGATTTCTACGCCTGGAGCTCGATCCTGCGCGCAGCCGGCGCGAAGGAAACGCTCCGCGATCAGTTGCGGCACCTGGCGTACACCGGCGCGTGGAGGAAGGCCGAGCCCGTGTGGGACGCCATCATCCGCGCCCGCATGCTCGGCTTCGTGGTGCCGCTGATGGAGGGGGTGATGTCGATCGGGCGACGGAGCGAGACGGCACGTGAGGTGCCCGTCGACCAGCCGTCGCCCGCGCTGTCCAACCGGTAGGGCCGCAGGCCGCAGTCGCTCTCACGTGACGGCCGGGTGGCCCGGGTCTTCGCCGCGCGGCTACGGGGCCGCGACGAGGCGCTGGTAGATCGCCCACAGGTCCATGACTCCGGCCGCATCCAGCTTCCGTGGGCCCTCCTCCGGGGACGCGAGCGCGCTGATCTGCGCCACCAGCCCGGCCGCCGTCGAGGCATCGCAAGCCAGGCGCTCGGCCAGCTTTGCCCCGTCGCTGGTGACGGTTTCACGCATCATGGCGACGACCTCCGCAGGCGCCGGGCGGGTGGGCCGTGCGGCGACGATGTACGCGGCGACCGCCGCGGTCACCTCCGCCGCCGGACAGGTGCCTCCCGGGCCGCTGGCGTAGTACGAGGGCGCCAGGAGGTTGATGACCTCGGTGTCCTCCTCACGGCCGGCGGGCTGCAGGATGCGCCCCGGCGCCTTGCGGGCGACGGGTGCAGCGGTGATGAAGTGCGCCAGGCCGTCGGCCCACGGCTTCGCGGAGTGCGCCTGGGGGCAGGTGCTGGTGGGCCGGGACTGATACTCCACGTAGGGGGAGATGAACAGGCAGCCGTGGGCCCCGCGGATGCTGTCGGCGATGAGGCCGACGTCCGGCCCCCAGAAGGATTGAAAGAAGACGACGATGTCGGCCTCGGCGCCGGCCCTCGCCATCGCGTGGGCCACGTCGCGGAACGACGTGCCCGGCTGGTAGACCAGGAGCCTGAGCCGCACCCCCAGGTGGGAGGTGAGGCCGAGGATCACCCGCGCGGCGGCGGTGTCATGGTTGTTGGTGCCCGGATCGGTTGCGCCATCGCGGTACTGCAGGCTCGCG
>JAYEKC010000566.1:0-1673 GCA_034716715.1 Gemmatimonadota bacterium
GCGCGAGCTTGTCCATCTTCGTGAGCGCCACCAGCGTCGGGGCGCCCAGGTCGGCCAGGTACGCGAGCATCGCCGCATCGTCCGGCGAGGGATCGTGGCGGGCGTCCACGAGCAGCACCACGCCCCGCAGGCCCGCGCTGCCGCCGAGATAGCCCTCGATGAGCGGGCGCCACGCTGCCCGCTGCGTTTTGGCGACGCGGGCGTAGCCGTAGCCCGGGAGGTCGGCGATGACGAAGCGGTCGTTCACGCGGAAGAAGTTGATCTCCCGCGTCCGGCCCGGCGTTGTGCTCACCCGCGCCAGGGCGCGGCGCCGCACGAGCCGGTTGAGGAGCGACGACTTGCCCACGTTGCTCCGTCCCGCGAACGCGATTTCGGGCAGCGACGGCTCGGGGCGCCATCCGCCCGGCGCGGCCATGCCGCCAAGGAACTCGAGGCTGCGGATGACCAGCGGATCGGCGGTGGGCGCCGCGGCAACCGCGCCCGACTCCGGCGCGCGCGCCTTCGCCCTGCCCCCGGTCGCGCCTCGGCGCGCCGCGGGGATGCTACGCCTCCTTCTTCTGGCGCCGCGGCGCGATCTCGAGGAGCGGCGGGGCGCCGTTCGTGATGCACGCCTCCGTCACCTTCACTTCCACCACGTCGTCGCGCGCCGGGAGCTCGAACATCGTGTCGAGCAGGATGCCCTCGAGGATCGCGCGGAGCCCGCGCGCCCCCGTTCCGCGCTCGATCGCCTTGCGCGCCACGGCCTGCAGCGCCGACTCCTCGAACGAGATCGTGACGTCCTCGAGCTCGAAGAGCTTCGCGTACTGCTTGGTGAGCGCGTTGCGGGGCTCCTTGAGGATCTGCACGAGCGCGGCTTCGTCGAGCGCCTCGAGCGGCACCGCCACCGGGAGGCGGCCCACGAGCTCGGGAATGAGCCCGAACCGGAGCAGGTCGTCCGGCTCCACGTCGGCGAACGGGTTCTTGACGCCCGTCCCCTTGGCCTTCACGTCGGCGGGGCTGAACCCGATCTGCCGGCGGCCGAGGCGCGCCTCGATGATCTTCTCGAGGCCGTCGAACGCGCCGCCGCAGATGAAGAGGATGTCCTTGGTGTTGATCTGGATGTATTCCTGCTGCGGGTGCTTGCGGCCACCCTGCGGCGGGACGCTCGCCACCGTGCCCTCAAGGATCTTCAGGAGGGCCTGCTGCACGCCCTCGCCCGACACGTCGCGGGTGATGCTGGGGTTCTCGCTCTTGCGGGCGATCTTGTCGATCTCGTCGATGTACACGATGCCCCGCTCGCACTCGGAGACGTTGAAGTCCCCAGCCTGCAGCAGCCGCACGAGGATGTTCTCCACGTCCTCGCCCACGTACCCGGCTTCCGTGAGGGTCGTGGCGTCGGCGATGGTGAAGGGCACGTCCAGGATCCGCGCCAGCGTCTGGGCGAGCAGCGTCTTGCCGACGCCGGTCGGGCCGAGCAGCAGGATGTTCGACTTGTCGAGCTCGACGTCGCCGTCGCGCTTGGCGCCCGAGTTGATGCGCTTGTAGTGGTTGTACACGGCCACGGCCAGCGCCTTCTTGGCCGCTTCCTGGCCGATCACGTACTGGTCGAGGACGTCCTTGATCTCGTGCGGCGACGGGACCTGCGTCACCGCCTCGGCCACCTCGCGCTCCTCATCCTCCGCCAGGATCTCGTT
>JAYEKC010000567.1:0-1673 GCA_034716715.1 Gemmatimonadota bacterium
GGATGGTGCGCCTGCACTGCCTCTTCCGCCACGGGCACACCGGGACCGTGTGGTTCGACGACATCTCCGTGACGACCGCGTCGCGCCCCGACGAGAATCTGGCGCTCAACCCGGGCTTCGAGGAGGCGGGATCGAACCCGGCCATCGCGGCCATCGACGCCTACCACGTCGAGGCGTCGGACGGCGAGCCGGTCTTCTTCATCCGCACCGACCTGTCCGCGGACGTCAAGCCCGAGACGCCCATGAAGCTGCTGCGCTTCTGCCTCAACCCCAGCCCTTACCTGCAGCAGAAGGAGGGCGCTCCTCCGCCGCCGGGACCTGGGAGGATCGAGAAGTACCGGCGGATGATCGAGGGCATCCCGGCGCTGGACGGGGCGTACATCGACAGCGTGAGCGCCTGGGCCACGCGCGAGCTGGACTACCGGCACGAGCACTTCGATGCGGTGCGTCACAGCTTCACCTACGAGCCGGAGAGCAAGCGCGTGGTGGCGCCGGGCAGGCATTACACCTACGACTTCCTGAACGAGCTCGGCAACGTCCTCCACCCGCAGGGCCGGTGGGTCTTCACCAACATTCACAACACGATGGACACCTTCCTGCTCTACGGGGTCAGCGACGTGCCCGGCATCGAGAGCTCGATCACCAACCACGAGCGCTTCAGTTACATCCGCTCGGCGAGCTGTCAGAAGCCGGCGGTGCTGCTGAACTTCCTCAACCTGCTGGGCTTCGAGGAGAGGGCAAAGCACGACTATCACTGGCGGATGGCGATGCTCTACGGCCTCTACCCCAGCATCGGGCGGGGCTGCGACGAGGCGTACGACCTCTGCGGCGACCTCTACCGGCGCTTCATGCCCTCGCTCACGCGCATCTCGGCGGCGGGCTGGAAGCCGGTGACTCACGCGCGGCTGGAGCCGGAGGCACCGGCCGTGGAGCGCTTCGGCGACCGGGACGACGGGCTGTTCTTCACCGTGTACAATGAGGCCGCGAGCGCGTACGAGGGGAGCCTGGTCATCGAGGCGGGCGTGCTTCACGTGGCGCCGGACGCGGTGGCCTGCGATACGACGACCGGCTGGATAATGCCCGTGAAGCAGGCTGAGGGCGAGGGGACGGTTGACCTGCAGATCCCCGCCGGGGAAATCGCCGTGGTGCAGGTCGGCACGCCCGGGCAGATCGCGCAGTCCGCCCGGCTGGAGCTGGACGGAATCGTTACGGACCTGCGGCGCCTGGAGAGCGAGCTGCCCGAGGAGCAGGCCGGGGGCGTCCGTGAGCTGCGAGGCGCGATCATCGGCATGAGCGGCATCGCGCCCGACCCGCTGACACGCGACACAGTCGAGGAGCTCGTGGCGATCCACGGTGAGACGCTGGCGGCCACCACGTGGACCGGCGAGACGGCCGGGGAGGCGCTGCTGCGGGCGCTGACGCTGGTGGAGCGCATCGACGCCGCAGAGCGGGCGCCGGTGGGCCTGAGCGCGTCCGGCAGGCCCGTGTCCGGCGAGCAGAGCAGGGCGAAGCTGCACTCGGGCGGCGAGGCGGTGGCGGATGCGGCCTTCCTTATCCTCGACGGGGACGGGCTGCACATGGTGGAGACGGACTTCAGGTGGCCGGACGCCGGGTATGCGCCGGGGCTGGTCGATCTGATCGGGATCGGGCTCGGCGGGCGACCGGGCACGGTG
>JAYEKC010000568.1:0-1667 GCA_034716715.1 Gemmatimonadota bacterium
GCCGCTGCGCGAGGCGGTGGTCCATCACTCCGTGGCCGGCATGTTCTCCATCCGCCAGGGTCCGTGGAAGCTCATCCTCGGCCTCGGCTCCGGCGGCTTTTCGGACCCGCGCCGGCTTGAGCCCGAGCCCGGCGGCCCTGAGGGCCAGCTCTATCACATGATCGACGATCCGCGCGAGCAGACGAATCTGTGGCAGGACGAACCGGCGGTCGTTCGACGCCTGTCGAACCTCCTGGAGCAGTACCGGCACGAAGGCCGCTCCGTCGAGCGGTAGCGCGAAGCGGAAGCACGCGAAGCACTCGGAGGGAGCCGACCCATGCGCACTGTCACTCGCGTCTCGCTCGCCGCGCTGCTTCTCAGCCTTCTCGCCGCGCACGGTCCCGCCGACGCGGCCGGAATCGTGCTCGATGACTTCGAGACGGGCGTGAGCGCCTGGCGCACCAACGACCGCGAGGCCGCCGGCGAGCGCCCCTCAGAGATCTGTGGCATCTTCACCGTCGCCCGGCAGATCGAGGAGGGCGTGGAGCAGGCCGCGCTCATCGAGTTCCAGCGCGCCGAGGGCACCTGGGCCAGCGTCTCGCTCCCCATCGACGGCACGCTGTGGGCGCGCCAGAACGTGGGGCAGATCTCCATGCTCGTGAAGGGCGACGGCTCCGAGCAGACCGTCGACCTCACCCTCCGCTGCCTGCTCGGCGAGGAGCGGCGCGACGTCTCGTACGTCTACCGCCTGCCCCTTGACAGCGATCAGTGGCAGCGCCGCGCCATCCGCCTCTTCGCCTTCAAGGACCCCGACGGCAACCCCCCCGACGCCGAGGCCGTCCGCAATGCCTACCTTCTCCAGGTCGCGAAGACCGGCCAGTGGCCAACGCTCAGCCTGCGCGTGGACGAGATCCTCGCCGAGCCCATCCCCGGCGCCGAGGAGCGGCCGCCGGCCGAGCAGCCGCTGTCCGTGCGCATGAGCTTCGACGTGCACGCGACGCAGGCGCCCGGGCTGGGGCCGGTGCTGGCCCAGGTGGGCGTGAACCTCGGCCATGACCTGGGGCCGGTGCTCGACGCGCCCGCGCCCTCGGCGGCGATGAGCCGCGCGGTGCAACAGCTCGCGCCGTCCGTGGTGCGCCTGAGGCTCTCGGACTTCTACGATGCGCGCACCGGCGGCTACGACCTCATCCTGCTCTCGCGCGCGGTGGGCTGGGTGACCGAGGCCGGGGCGAAGGCGCTCGTCTGCCTCACGCCCGCTCGGCTGGAGCCCGCCGACGACCGGCCCGCCCGCTGGGACCCGGACTTCGAGGCCGCGGCGCAGAAGGTCGCCGCGCTGCGTCGGGGCGGCCCGCATCTGCGGTACTACGAGCTGTTCGACTCGCCGCTGCTCCGCGGGCGCTTCGAGAGCGTCGAGGAGCTCGTGACCGCGTACAACTCCCTCGCCGCCGGCGTGCTGGCCGCCGACCCGGAGGCGCGCGTGGGCGGCCCGGGCCTGGCCTCGGCGTGGGATGAGCGCGTCCGCGCCTTCCTCGAGGGCGCGGACACGCTCCACTTTCTGTCGCTCAAGCTCTTCGGCGCGCACAACGTGGTGGCGACCGACCGCGAGCTCATCGAGGCCGCCTCCTCCGGTGCCACCGGCGAGCTGCCCGACCAGATCTCTCTGGAGGAGGTGAGCCGCCTCGCCCGCG
>JAYEKC010000569.1:0-1665 GCA_034716715.1 Gemmatimonadota bacterium
TGCAGGCCGTGGCCACGCTGACGGCTCCCAGCACGCCGATCGCCTCGTGCACGCGGTGCGGGATAAAGGTTCGCGTTGCAATGACCCCGCCCTCGCGCGGCGCGGACACCAGGCACATCTTGGGCACGGTCTTGTTCGTCACATCGCCGAGAGTCATGCGCCGGCCCAGCTCCAGCCGGAGCGCCTCGATCCGGGCCTTCAGCTCTGTATCCGCTTCGAGCTCCTGCGGGCTTTCCGCCCCGGTCTTGCCGAATTGCGCCGCGTCCAGGATGACCACGGGCATGCCGTGATCGATGCAGGTCGCGCGCACGCCGTCGACCTCGTCGACGACCTGGCCGGTGGGCAGGAGCGCGCCGCACGATGCCCCGGCGATATCGAGAAATTCAAGCGCAATCGCTGCAGCGGTCCCCGGCACGCCGTCGATCCGCGCATCGCCCGCGTATTCCACCTTGCCCTGCGGTGTCGCGATATGGGCCACCGCAATGCCGCCGGTATTGACCATGTGAATGCGGACCGGCGTGGTGCCGTCCTGCGCGGGGACATGCCCGTTCTCGATCGCCCAGGGTCCGACACCGGCGAGAATATTGCCGCAATTCTGCGTGCCCGAGACCTCGGCCCGGTCCACAGCGACCTGCAGGAAGAGATAGTCGATATCCGCATCCTCGCGCGTGGACGGGGAAAGCACGGCCACTTTGCTCGTGAGCGGATGGCCTCCCCCGGCCCCGTCGATCTGACGCGGATCGGGCGAGCCCATCGCGGCCAGCAGCACGCGGTCGCGCACCGCGATGTCGCCCGGCAGGTCGTCGGCGGCGAAATACAGCCCCTTCGAGGTGCCGCCGCGCATCAATGTGGCCGCGATAGCGCGTTGCATGGCCTAGGAGTCCTCCTCCTGGTCGACATAGACCAGGCCTTTCGCCGCGAGCCGGTCGCGCATGGCGTAGACGTCCAGCCCCAGCTCTCCGGCATTGAGCCGTTCGCGCACCGCGGCCTCCTTCTCCTCGCGCGCCCTGGATTTCTCCAGCACGCCGGCGGCCTCCTCGCGGGCGACGACGCACACGCCGTCATCGTCGGCGACGATCAGATCGCCGGGCCGCACGAGGGCGCCCGCGCACACGACGGGTCTGTTCACGCTGCCCAGCGTCTCCTTGACCGTGCCCTGGGCATGAACGGCCCTGGACCAGACCGGAAACTCCATCGTCCTTAGATCCGCCACATCGCGCACGCCCGCATCGATGATGAGGCCCTTCACCCCGCGCGCCATCAGCGAGCCGGCCAGCAGGTCTCCGAAATAACCGGCATCCGAGCTAGAGGTGGGCGCGACGACGAGCACATCTCCAGGCTGGCACTGTTCGACCGCGACATGGATCATCCAGTTATCGCAGGGCGGGATAGAGACGGTCACGGCCGGGCCGGTGACATGTGCGCCGGTATAGATCGGGCGCATATGCGGGCCGAGCAGGCCCTTGCGGCCCTGCGCCTCGTGCACGGTCGCCACCCCGTAACCGCCGGCGCGGAAAGCATCCACGGTTTCAGGCTCGGTGCGTTTGATATTGCGAACGACGACGGTTTCGCCCATCGCGATGTCCTCCCGGTTTTCTCCATCATCCGGTGAGGCGGTCTGCAAGGCCAATTGATATTTGTTCTGCAATATAAGTATTAGTTGAC
>JAYEKC010000570.1:0-1663 GCA_034716715.1 Gemmatimonadota bacterium
AGGCGAGCTGGAGCCGGCCGGTCCGCCGCACGCCCGCGATGTCGCGTGGTCGCAGCCCGACCTCTCCCCCGACGGCTCCGTTATCTGCTGCGGCTACCTCGGCGGCTTCCGCTCCAACTGGACGCTGCACTATGTGCGCCCCGGTGCGCCGGAGGAGGAGAATCCGCTCACGAGCCCGGACATGGCGCTCTACGACCCCGCGTGGTCGCCTGACGGGCAACTCATCGCCTGCACCGGCTTTGCCGCCGGCGACCCGGGCTGGGGCATCTACGTGATCGAGCCCACCACCGGTCAGAGGGCGCGCCTCGACGCCGGTGAGGGCAACTGCCGACACCCCGTCTGGGCGCCCGACGGGACGCAGATCATCTTCGAGAGCGATCGCGGCGGCACGTACGATCTCTACCGGATGTCCGTGCCGGAGGTCTCCTTCCCCGAGGCCGACGGGGAGGCCGAGCAGCCGCTGAAGCAGGTGCTGGCGCTGTCGTTCGAGGACGGCGGCGACGGCGAGGACGTGGTGCCCGACCTCAGCGGGTCAGGCAACGACGGTCGCGTGGTCGAGGAGCTGACATGGACCGAGGACGGGGCGCACTTCGGCGACGGCTTCGTCGCGGTTCCCGAGCCGAGCGGCTGCGACTTCGGCACCGGCGCGTTCACCGTGATGGCCGAGATCACCATCCTCGGCGGCGCCGATGAGACACGCATCGTGATGGTCGGCGACTACCCGGAACACCACCTCGGCTGGCAGATCTTCGTCAACGCCGAGGGCTACGGGTACTTCAACGCGCGCTCGCCCGGCGGCGGTTTCATCGGCCCACGCTCGACCGAGCCGCTCCCCCACGGTCAGCGCATCCGCCTCACCGGCGTGCGCCACGAGGGCGGGGAGTGCGAGCTTTACGTCGACGGCGTGCGCCAGCGCCCATCGGTGCCGGGCGGAACCATGCAGTACGGCGATGCCAACCGCATCCACGTGGGCGCGCAGTACAGCGGCGGCATGCGCTTTGACGGCATCATCCATCGCGTCGAGGTTCACCGCGGTTCGGTCTATCGCGCGCGCATCTCCGAGCCGGTCCTGAGGGAGTTCCTGGGACGATGACAATCATGCGCATCGCGTTGCTGACAACTGTCGCGACCGCGCTGGTCACGCTGCTGACGACGCCGCGGGCCCCGGCGCAGGAGCGCTTCGAGATCGCGGCCTGGGTCGATCACTTCGACTTCGCCCCCGTCAAGCGCGACGGGGAGTACGTCTTCGACACGGAGACGGCCGAGGGCTGCACCGGCATTCTCGACCACGTCCAAGAGACGGGCGCGACCACGATTCTGTGGCGCAACTGCGGCGGCGGCACTATGCGCTATCAGACGGGGATCGACGCGGGGCACCACCCCGCGATCGTGGACATGCGCCGCATACCCGACACGCGCGAGGTGCTGGGCTGGGTGCGGTACCGGGAGGCCGAGCCGGACATCATCCGCCACGTGGTGGGCATGTGCGATGATCGCGGACTCGTCCCCGGCGTTCACTGGCCGTTCGAGGAGACGCACTTTCACACGTGGACGGTCGGTCGGTACAACTTCGAGCATCCGCAGTACTGGGGGCGCACGCGCGACGGCCGGCCGTGGATGGGCCGCTGCAGCCTGGCCTGGGACGACGTGGTCGAGCACAAGC
>JAYEKC010000571.1:0-8451 GCA_034716715.1 Gemmatimonadota bacterium
TAGTCCTTCGTCTTGTCGAGGGACTTGAGCCGGAACGGCAGCGGACACTCGAAGTTGGCCTTCGCGTAGTCGTAGCCAAGCCGGACGGCCTTGAAGTTGGCGTCGAGGAGCTTCTGCTTCTTGCTGAACTTCTCCCGGAGCAGTTCGTCCACGACGTCCATGTCCATATCCAGGAGTGCTGCAAGCGCTCCAGTATAGACGATGTTCCTGAGAAGCACGCGATCGCGGTCACGCTCGAACGCGTCGACGCACATCTTGCCGCAGGGCACGCCGAGGATGTTGATGTCCTCGCGCTCGAGCTCGGACGGGAGCGGCCACGACGAGTCGTACATCAGGTAGCCGCCGCTCGCTACCGCGGCGACGTCCTTCCCGTACGTCTCGGGGTTCATGGCCACCACGAGGTCAATCTGCGCGCGGCGCGCGTTCCAGCCGTCGCCGCTCACGCGGATCTCGTACCACGTGGGCAGGCCCTGGATGTTGCTCGGGAAGATGTTCTTGCCCGTCACGGGGATGCCCATCCGGAAGATGGACGTCATCAGCAGGTTGTTCGCCGACGCCGATCCGGTGCCGTTCACCGTCGCGATCTTGAATGCGAAATCGTTTACCTGGGACATGCTCGTTGGGGAAAGGTCTCGGCTTCGTTGTTTACATCGGACAAGAACTTCAGGATGACTCAGGCGGGTGGTCGGGCCGTCGAGTCATCCCGCCGTTCTTGTCTGATTTCCACCTGCGATAGCGCCGAGACGCCTGTTCACGTCGCGGCACCCGCCTCAGCGCGTGAGAATGCGAACGGGACCACCAGCTCGAACTTCCGCATGTCCCACGCGGCGGTGGGGCAGCGCTCGGCGCAGAGGCCGCAGTGGAGGCAGAGGTCCTCGTCCTTCACCATGACGCGCTTCGTCTGTGGCAGGAGCCCTGAGACGAAGATGTCCTGCGAGAGGTTCTCGGCCGGCGCGGAGAGGTGCTTGCGCAGGTCCACCTCGGGTTCGCCCGCGGTGATCGTGAGGCAGTTCGTGGGGCAGATGTCCACGCACGCGTCGCACTCGATGCAGAGCTTGTCGGTGAAGTGCGTCTGGATGTCGCAGTTGAGGCAGCGCTCCACCTCGCGCGCGGTCTGCTCGGGCGTGAACCCGAGCTCCACCTCGGTGTGCACGCTCTTGAAGCGCTTCACCAGCTCCTCGTGCTGCATCTTCTGCCGCGGCGAGGGGTTGTAGTCGTTGCTGTAGCTCCAGGCGTGCATGCCCACCTTGGCGCTCTGGAGGTTCATGCCGTACGGCGGGCGCTCGGCGACGGGCTTGCCCTCGCAGAACTGGTGGATGGAGATGGCGGCCTGGTGGCCGTGCTCCACGGCCCAGATGATGTTCTCCGGGCCCCACGCGGCGTCGCCGCCGAAGAACACGTTCGGCAGCGTGCTCTGGTGCGTGGCCTTGTCCACCACGGGCATGTCCCACTTCTTGTCGAACTCGATGCCGATGTCGCGCTCGATCCACTCGAAGGCGTTGTCCTGGCCGATGGCGAGAATCACGGAATCACACGGAATCGTCCGGATTTCACGGATACTGCTGGTCTCCTTCCCAGTCTTTGGATCCGCGGTCCATTCCAGGAAATCGAACTCCATGCCCACGAGCTTGCCCTTCTCGTACACGAAGCGCCTGGGCGCGTGGTTCTCGATGATCTCGACCTGCTCCTCCTCGGCGTCCTCGAGTTCCCACGGGCTCGCCTTGAAGTGCTTGCGGGCGCGGCGCGCGATGACCTTCACATCCGTGGCGCCCACGCGCTTGGCGGTGCGGCAGCAGTCCATCGCCGTGTTGCCCACGCCGATGATGAGTACGCGCTTCTCGATCTTCTCGACGTGGCCGAAGTGCACGCCGGCGAGCCATTCGATGCCGATGTGGATCACCTGGTCGGCGTTGCCGTCGCGCCGCCCCTCGAGCTCGAGTTCCTTGCCCTTCGGCGCGCCCGAGCCGACGAACACCGCATCGTAGCCTTCGGCGAGCAGCGCCTTCATGGACGTGACCGGCGTGTTGTACTTCACCTCGATGCCGGTGTTCAGGATCGCGTCCACCTCGTAGTCGAGCACCTCGGCCGGCAGGCGGAACGACGGAATGTTCCAGCGCATCAGGCCGCCGGACTGGTCGCGCTTCTCGTAGATCGTGATGTCGTAGCCGAGCGGCCGGAGGTCGTTGGCGACCGTGAGCGACGCGGGGCCGCAGCCGATGAGCGCGACCTTCCTGCCGTTCGAGAACCCCGGATCCTTCGGCAGGAACTCGTCCACGTCGCCCTTGAGGTCGGCGGCGACGCGCTTCAGCCGGCAGATGGCGACGGGCTTGCCGTCCACGCGGCCTCGCCGGCAGGCGGGCTCGCACGGGCGGTCGCAGGTGCGGCCGAGGATGCCCGGGAAGACGTTGGATTCGCGGTTGAGGAGGTACGACTCGGCGTACTTCCCGTTGGCGATCAGCCGGATGTACTCCGGGACGTTGGTGTGGGCCGGGCAGCCCCACTGGCAGTCAACGACCTTGTGGTAGTAACGCGGGTCGGAAACGTTTGTGGCCACGACGGTTACTGGACTGTGGTTGTCTGTCTACTGGTTACTGTCTACTGTCTACGCTCTTAATGATATCTCCCGGGAGTACGCGGCGCTCCTTTATATAGTTGTAACCCCTACCGGAGACTCCATTGGGCAAGGGCCGGCTCGAGGCGTTCAGCGACGGCGTCATCGCCATCCTCATCACGATCATGGTGCTGGAGATCAAGGTCCCCGTGGGACACACGCTCGGCGACCTGGGGCCCATCTCCCCGTACCTGGCCGCCTACGTGATGAGCTTCATCTACCTGGGGATCTACTGGAACAACCACCACCACCTCATCCAGGCGGTGAAGCAGGTGAACGGCCGGATTCTCTGGGCCAACCTGCACCTGCTGTTCTGGCTGTCGCTCGTGCCGATCGGCACGCTGTGGATGGGCGAGTCGCACTTCGAGCGGACTCCGGTCGCCATCTACGGCGCGCTCCTGCTCGGCGCGGCCGTGGCGTACTACATCCTCGCCCGGTCGCTGATCAAGCACCACGGCGAGGACTCGGCCATCGCCGCGGCACTCGGCGCCGACTTCAAGGGCAAGATCTCGATCGTGATCTACGTGGTCGCGATCGTGCTCGCGTTCGTCGTGCACCCGCTTGCCGCGACGACGCTCCACGCCGCGGTCGCGCTGATGTGGCTCGTGCCCGACACGCGCATCGAGCGCATCCTCGTGGGCGCGAAGTAGCGGCTACGGGACGGTGCGCAGCGTGGGGTACGTGATGCCGAGCTGCTCGAGGTAGGTTCCGAACTTCGCGGGGTCGTAGTAGAACGGCCGCATCGCGTCGCGGTACCGGGCCATCTTGTCCGCGTTCAGCCACGTGGCCGGCTGGTCCGTGGGGCCGATGAGCGGCGTGTAGCGCACGTCCCTGGTCTGCACGTTGCGGAAGTAGTCCCACGCGTCCGGCACGGCCTTCGGCTGGAGCAGGATGTCGAGGATCGTCATCGCCTGCACCTTCGCGCCCGCCACGACGCCCTTGTGCGCGATGGGCGTGGCCATCGCGATCGAGTTCACCCAGTTGTGGCCGGGCAGGTTCGGGATGTTGGCCGGGTAGGTGAGCGTCATCATCGGCATGTTCCAGCTCACGTCGCCGATGTCGTCGGAGCCCAGGCCGCCGGCCTCGCGCGCCGCCGTGGCCGGGTCCTTGAGGGGCGGCACCACCGTGCGCAGCCCGGAATCGGGCACGCCGATCTCGCGCTGCACGGCGCGGGCGAGCCGCTGGTCGTCGTCGCTCCACTTCGGCATGCCGACCGCCACGGCGTTGGCGTGCATCAGCTCGGCGATGGGCCGGTTCATGTGGATCCGCCACGCGGAGCCGATGATCTGCGCGCTCTCGAGCTGCGTGCCCGTCATCATCGCCGCGGCCTTCGCCTTGACCTTGGCGTCCTCGTACATCTCCTGCACGCGGGCGCGGTCGGGATTCCGGAAGTAGAACCAGATCGACGCCGTGGGCGGCACGACGTTCGGCTGGTCGCCGCCGTCCGGGATGATGTAGTGCGACCGCTGGCCCAGCTCCATGTGCTCGCGCTGGTACTCCCAGCTGGTGCCCATCAGCATCACGGCATCGAGGGCGCTCTTGCCGCGCCACGGCGCGCCCGCCGCGTGCGAACTCGAGCCCTTGAACTTGAAGAGCGCCGAGATGAGGAAGAGGCTCGGTTCCTCGCCCCAGTTCAGGTTGTAGTTGTCGTCCACGTGCGCAAAGAGCGTCACGTCCACGTCCTTGAACAGTCCCGCGCGCACGAAGAACGCCTTCGACCCGAGCTGTTCCTCGGCGATCCCGGGCCAAAGCACCAGCGTGCCCGGGATCTTCTCGCGCTCCATGATCTTCTTCACCGTGAGCGCGGCCGCCACCTGCAGCGGCATCCCCGAGTTGTGCCCTTCGCCGTGGCCGGGCGCGCCGGCGACGATCGGGTCCTTGTAGCCGACGCCGGGCTTGTTGCTCGCCTGCGGGATGTCGTCGATGTCGGACCCGAGCGAGATCACCGGCTTGCCCGAGCCCCAGCGCGCGACGAACGCGGTGGGGATTCCCGCGACGCCCCGCTCGACGGTGAAGCCGTTCTTCTCGAGGACGCCCGAGAGGTACTTCGACGTCTCGAACTCCTGGAACCCGAGCTCGCCGTACGAGAACACCTGGTCCACCATCTGCTGGATCATCCTCGCCTGCGCGTCGATGTCGCGGGCGGCCTCGGCCTTGAGCGACGCGAGCCTCGGGTCGGGCTGTGCGGCGGCGGGGCGCGGATGAAGGACGGCGGCCGCGATGCACGCGGCCGCCGTGGCGAGCGAACGGATCGCCCGGGGTCCCATCACGGCACGATCCCGCGCACCGTCGGGTACTTGATGCCGAGCTGCTGGAGATACGTGTCGAACTTCGTCTCGTCGTAGTAGTACTTCTCCATCAGCGGCCGGTACTTCTCCATCTTCTCCTTGTTGAGCCAGATGGGCGGCTGGTCCGTCTCGGAGCAGAAGCACTTGTACTTCGTGAGTCCCGGCGGGAGCTCCTTGGCCTGAACGTTGTTGAAGTAGTCCCAGGCGTCGGTGACGATCTGCGGCGTGAGCAGGATGTCGAGCATCGTCATGGCCTGGACCTTCGCGCCCGCGACGACGCCCTTGTGCGCGATGGGCGTGGCCATCGCGATGGCGTTGGCCCAGTTGTGGCCCGGTGTGCCCGGGATGTTGGAGGGGAAGCGGAGCGTGATGGTGGGCACCACCCAGCTCACGTCGCCGATGTCGTCGGAGCCGCCGCCGGTCCGGTTCATCGCCGGCCCGCCGAGCCCGCCCTGGACGCTGGTGAGCAGGCCCGACTCGCGGACGCCGAGTTCGTGCTGCAGGCCCTTGGCGAGCGTCTGGTCCTTGTCGTCCCACGTCGGCATCCCGACCTTCTGGATGTTGGCGTACATCGCCTCGGCCACCGGGCGCGAGAAGTGTCCGCTCCACCCGGAGCCCACCATGATGACGGTGTCCACCTTGGTGCCCGTCATCATCGCGGCCGCCTGCGCCTTGACCTTCGCGTCCTCGTACATCGCCATCGTGGTGGGATAGTCGAGGTTGCGGAAGTAGAACCAGATGGAGGCCGTCGGCGGCACGACGTTCGGCTGGTCGCCGCCGTCGGGGATCACGTAGTGCGAGCGCTGCGCCAGCTCCATGTGCTCGCGCTGGAACTCCCAGCTCGTGCCCATGAGCATCACGGCGTCGAGGGCGCTCTTGCCGCGCCATGGCGCGCCCGCGGCGTGCGAGCTCGAGCCCTTGAACTTGAAGATGGCCGAGATGAGCGCGTTGCTGCCGCTCTGGCCCCACGACACGCCGAGGTCGTTGCCGACGTGCGTGAAGAGCGTGACGTCGGCGTCCTTGAACACGCCGGCCCGGACGAAGTACGCCTTGCCCGCCATCAGTTCCTCGGCCACGCCGTCCCAGACCTTGATGGTGCCGGGAATCTTCTCGCGCTCCATGATCTTCTTGACCACGAGCGCGGCGGCAATGTTGAGCGGCTCGCCGGAGTTGTGGCCCTCGCCGTGGCCGAACGCGCCCTCGACGATCGGGTCGTGCCAGCCGACCCCGGGCTTGTTGGAGGCCTGCGGGATGTCGTCGATGTCCGACCCGAGCGTGATCACCGGCTTGCCGGAGCCCCACGTGGCCACAAACCCGGTCGGGATGCCGGCCACGTTCCGCTCGATCTTGAAGCCGTTCTTCTCGAGGATGCCGGTGAGGTACTTCACCGTCTCGAATTCCTGGAAGCCCGGCTCGGCGAACGAGAACACCTTGTCCACCATCACCTGGATCAGCTTGGCTTCCTTGTCGATCTCGGCGGCCGCCTCGGCCTTCAGCTTCTCGAGCTGCGGCGTGGCGGGGTACTTGTACTTGATCGAGTCGACGGCACTGAAGCCGCCGCGGCCACCGCGTCCGCCACGACCCTGCGCGCTGACGAGCGCCGGGAGGGTGGCCAGGGCGAGGAGGGCGAGAACACGACGCGTCATCGGTAAATCTCCAGAGAGTGGCGAGGGCTACGAGGCAAAGTTGCGCCGCGGCGCCCGGCGTCGCAACGCCAGACGGGCGCGCCGTCCACCGTTGCGGTTCACACGATCAACTGCCCCTGGGCGTCAGGGTACCGCGCCGGCCGCCCCCGCGCGCCGCGGGTCTGCGCCGGCCGTCACCTTGCGGCCGTCGATCGCGACTGCGGCGCCGTAGCCCTCGCGCAGCTCACCCTTGAACGACACGAAGTCGAACGCATAGCCCATCGAGCGCAGCTTCGCGATCACGTCGGGGTTGAAGCCGTCCTCCACCTGGATCGAGACGGGTCCGCTCCCGCCGCGTCCGCCCCGCCCGCCGAACCCTCCGCCACGTCCGCCGCGGCCGCCGCCCTCCGCTGCAACGGACGAGAGCGCCGGCGCTTCCGTCGGCGCCGCGGGCGGCACCGCGCCGCCACGGCCGCCCGGCAGGAACCGCGGGAGCTCGAGCGCCTGCTGCGGCGTCAGCCCGAAATCCACCAGGCCCACCAGCGTCTCGTACACCGCCGACGTGATCCAGGCGTTGCCCGCCGCGCCCACGGCGAACACGGGGCGCCCGTTCTTCGTCACGACTGTCGGCGCGAGCGTGCTTCCGTGCCGCGCGAACGGCAGCCGGGCGCCGAACGCGCCCGAGTCCGTCGGGTACGAGGTGAGCTTGTCGTTGTAGATGAAGCCGAGCCCGGGCGACACGTAGAAGTTGCCGCCCCAGGTGCCCAGCGTCTGCGTCACGGCGACGGCGTTCCCCTCGTTGTCGGCGACGACGAAGGCCGTGGTGCCGCTCAGGTGACAGTGCGCCACCTCGCGCGCGTGCATCGGCTCGCAGTCGCGCTCGTCGAGGCCGCTGGCCAGGATCTCCAACTGCGGCGCGAGTGCCGACGCCATCGGCGGCACGCCGCGCGCCGCGTTCCGCGTTGCGTTACGCGTCGCGTTGCGCGTCGCGTTCCTCGCCGGGCGCGGGTCGGCGCCGGAGTCGCCGAAGTCGTCGCCGGACGCCGGGGGGCAGCCCAGCGAGTCGCCGCGAATGTCCGCGGCGCGAATGGCACGATCGGCGTGGAAGCACGACCACCGCACCTTCGCCGAGTCCTTGCTCACCTGCGCCGCGATGTCGATGGGCCAGAAGGCCGGGTCGGCCACGCGGCCGCGCGGCACGAGCGTCCACGCCGCGAGCAGAGCGTGGAACGACGCGGCATCGTCCACGTACGGCCGGATCGGCCCATACTGCTCGAGCAGGTTGAGCTTGCCCACGAGGTCGGCGCCGCCCGACACCGGCGGGGCGCTCGACCAGATGCCGTAGCCGCGGTACGTGCCGTGCACCGGCTCGCGGTCCACGGCGAAGTACCGGTTGAGGTCGCTCACCTTCATGGCGTTGCCGTGGGCGTGCAGGTCGCCGGCGAGCTTCTCCGCCACGGGCCCCTTGTAGAACCCGTCGGCGCCGCGCTCGGCCACCTGCTCGAGCACCCACGCGAGGTCGGGGTTCTTCACGGTGTCGCCGGCGACGACCGGGTTGCCGTCGCGGAAGAACAGCTTCACGGCGCCGGGCGAACGGAGGTAGTGCTCACGCTCGAGCGACAGCGTGGTGGCCAGGCCATCGCTCACGACGTATCCGTCGCGCGCGGCGCGAATGGCCGGGGCGACGATGTCCTTCCACGCCACCTTGCCGGACCCGTATTCCTGGAACGCCTTGTACATCCCGGCGATCGTCCCGGGCACGTTGGCGAGCACCGGGCCGTACTCCGGGTACCGCCCGTTGACGAGCAGTGACGTGTTGTCGAGCCCCGCGTCCTCGGGAACGCGCGTCATGAACTCGATGAGTTTCGGCGCGTCGTTCCTCGCGAGGGCGATCACCATCTGCCCGTAGCCGCCGGGGCCGCTCGCG
>JAYEKC010000572.1:0-1658 GCA_034716715.1 Gemmatimonadota bacterium
ACGCGGATGGTCGCGACGCCCTCGTCGAATCCCGGCTCGTAGATGAGATACGGGTAGAAGGGCTTCGTCAGTCCCGCGGCGTCCGTGATCTTCAGGCTGCGCTGTCCGGAGGCCGCCGCCTCGTCCGTGACGGCGATGGACGCCGGCTCCTCCGCCCCCTGGACGATCGCGTTACCCGGCCGCGCGCCAACCGCCGAGTGCTCGAAGCCGTCGGCGATCGGCGGCGGAGGCGGCGGCGTCATCGTCAGGATGGGCGTGGTGGGCACGTCCGTGGGCGTGTCGTCGAGGTGCGCGAACTCAGGCTCCAGCCCCGCCTGCGCGGCGATCTCCTCCGGGAAGCCCTCCTCACCCGGCGCCACGCCCGGCGAGTTGCCGGAGAACTGATGCAGATGGCGGCCGCCGCCGTTGAAGCGGATGGGGTCATCGGCGGTGGCGTAGATGACGTTGTCCTCGACCGCGTAGCCCTTGCTGCCCTGGTCGAAGAAGATGCCGTTGTTGGGCGCGCCGCCGGCGAAGGGGCTGCTGTGCACATCGTGGATGCGGTTGGCGCGCAGCGCCGTGCCCGGCTGAAAGCCGAGCGTGTAAATCCCGCCACCATCGGAGAGCAGCATCATCGCGTCGTGCAGATGGTTGTGCGCCACGACGTTGTTGGTGCACGACGTCGGGTGGTCATCCCAGCTCCAGCCCACCGAGACGGTGGAGTACAGGAAGCGGCGCACGAGGTTGTGCAGCACGCGCGTGCCGTCTGTGATGCCGACCCAGATGCCGTGGGCGGAGAAATGATCGACGCCGCCGTCGGAGACGAGGTTGTCGGTCACCAGGTTCCCGGTCGGCAGCTCCGGCGGCTGCGCGTCCCGTCCCGGCCCGCCCACCTTCACGCCGCCTCCGCCGAGGTCGAAGATGCGGCAGCCGCTCACGTCGCACTCCGAGCAGCCCGCGCCGATGTCCACCGCGTACGCCCCCAGGTGGGCCAGCGTGCAGCCGCGCACCGCGCACCGGCGCGCCCATCGCATCTGCACCGCCCCCGGCAGGTTCGTCATGCCCTGCCCGGCGCTGTATCCCTCCTCGGGGAGCCGCCAGCGAGTGTGCGCGAAACTCAGGCCCTCGAGACGCAGGTGTTCCACGAAGCGCCCTGCCTCCGCGTCGCCCGCGATGCGCACGAGCTGTCTGACGCGCGGCGCGACGAAGGTCAGTTCCGACGGGTCCTCACCGGGCAGCGGCGTGTACGACAGCGTGCCGGTGGGCCGGTCGAGGTACCACTCCCCCGGCTGCCCGAACGCCTCGCGCACGTTCTCAACGAAGTACGGGTTGCGGCCCCCGCGGTACCAGTGACCGATGCGGTAGACGGGGTGGCCGGTGAAGCGCACGATCCGCTCCTGCAGATCGACCTCGCGGATGCGCAGTCGGGAGGAGCTCCACGAGTGCAGCGCGACGACCTCCACGTCCTCGATGCGCTCGAAGCGCCGGATGTCGCCGGGATTGAAGCGGAACTGGTCCTGACTGCGCCGATGGGCCATCGTGCTGTCGTGCTCCGGCGCGTCGGTGAGCCCCGCGATCACGAACGGCCCCTCGGTGGGGCGGTAGCGGCGCTCGAACGGGCCCTGCTCGGAGGGCCCGACGAAAAGCTGGCGGAAGTACCACTCGCCCGCCGCCACAGA
>JAYEKC010000573.1:0-8448 GCA_034716715.1 Gemmatimonadota bacterium
ACCTCCTGCTCGCTCTTGGCGGCAAGGTATCCGCTCGAGCCCATGGACAGCGCGTCGGCGACCAGCCCTGCGACTCCCGCCACGATCACCAGGTGGTGCTGCTCGGTCGCCGTCGCGCCAAGCACGCCGGCCACGAGCCCGAAGTTCGCCGTGAGGCCGTCGTTGAAGCCGTACACGACGTTGCGCAGGAACCCGCCGGACTCCGTCTGGTGCCACGGCTCGCCGGAGCGGCCGGCCAGGCCCGCGATTTCGTGCGCGTGCTCCTTGGACTCCCTCGCCAGCAGCAGCGCCTCAGCTGAGCCGGGGTCGCCTCGGGGCGTCTCCCGGTGCAGGTCGAGGTAGCCCTTCACCTCGCGGCCTTCCTCGGCGAGGAGGTACGGCAGGAGGAAGGTCGGCCCGAACGCGCGGCCGAGCAGCGCGAGCAGCCGCGTGCGGCCGGAGGGTCGGAAGGGGGCCACCGTGCCGCCGTTCGAGCGGATCAGGTCGGCCCAGATGGCCGTGTGGCGGTCCTCGACCTCGGCGAGCCGTTCGTACACGCTGCGGCGCGGCGCGTCCGGCTCGAGGGTGGCGAGCAGGCGGTACAGGTACGCGGCGTCGGCCTCGTCCTGCCAGTGATGGCGAAAGGTGTGCAGCGCGGTCATGGCAATCCGCCTAAAGCTAGCGTGCGTGTCCGGCAGCGGCGGAAACCATCTGCGCGCACCGGCGTGTCCCATTCGATGAACCCCATCTTGAGGCCATTGCACATGCGTCGCCCAACCGCAGCCATCCTCTTCCTCGCGGCCGTCGCCAGCACCGGGACCGCCGGCGCGCAGGTGCCGCGCGCACCGCAAGCGCGCTCGTTCGTCATGATCGGCCCCGACGATTCCGACCGGGCGATGCTGGGCATTTCCACGACGGGCGGCGGCGCGCGCGACACGCTCGGCCTGCTGGTGACGTCGGTGGAGCGGGGTGGGCCCGCCGAAAAGGCCGGCATCGAGGAAGGGAGCCGGCTGCAGTCCATCAACGGCGTAAACCTGCGCCTTTCCCGCGACGACGCGGGCGACGAGTACATGCAGGGCATCAACCAGAACCGGCTCATTCGCGAGATGCGCAAGGTGAAGGCCGGCGACGACGTGACGCTTCAGGTGTGGGCCGACGGCCGCTCGCGCACCGTCAAGGTGAAGACCGTGGCCGCGCGTGACCTGTCGTCGCGGCGGGACGCGGAGGCTCGCGTGTTTCGCGCCCCCGGCGGTGGGTTCGAAGCCGAGCGCGGCGGCGCTCGCGCCGGCCGCACCGCCGGCGACCGCGCCGCCCTCGGCGTCTTCCTCGCCGCCATCGGCACGAAGCGCGACACGCTTGGCGTGTTCGTCCAGCAGGTCGTGGCCGGGGGGCCGGCCGAACGGGCCGGCATCATCGAGGGCGACCGCATCGCGAGCGTCAACGGCGTGGACGTCCGCGTCGCGCGTGAGGATGCCGGCGACCCCGAGGCGGCCGCGGCGCGCATCGATCGGTTGCAGCGGGAACTGGACAAGCTCACGGCCGGCGACACGGCCGACGTCGTCGTGGTGACCGCCGGGCGTGCGCGGACCGTGAAGGTGACCACCGTGCCGGCGGCCGACGTGCCCGGTATGGCCGGCGGATTCGGCTTCCGGTTCGGGCCCGGCACCGTCCGCATGGACCGCCGCCCCGTTGCGGAGGGCGAGCTGCCTGTCGCAATGGAGCTCCTGCGCGACCGGCTGCGCGAGCTCCCGGTGCGCCTCCGCATCGGGACGATCGTCCGGATCTGACGCGGGCGCGCTGCGTCAGAACTCGATCTGGGTTCCCAGCTCTACGACGCGATTGGGCGGCAGGTTGAAGAACGCGGCGGCGCTTCGTGCGTTCTTCGCCATCAGCGCGAAGAGGCGCTTGCGCCAGATGTTCATCGTGAGTCCGCCCTTCTTCCACGGCTTGTCGGCCGGGATGAGTTCCTCACGGCCCAGGTAATAGCTTGTGTCAAGCGGACGGGTCTTGATGCCCATGCCGCGCAGGATTCCAAGCACCTCCTTCACGTCCGGCGACTGCATGAAGCCGTAGCGGGCCACCACCCGCACGAACCCCATTTCGAGCCGCTCGAGGCGGGCGATGCGTTCGGCGGCGGACACGTCGGGGACGTCGGACGTCTTGATGGAGAGCAGGATGATCTGCTCGTGCAGGACCTTGTTGTGCTTGAGGTGGTGGAGCAGCACCACGGGCGCGCCGCGCGACTCCGAGGTCATGAACACGGCGGTCCCCGGAACCCGTGGGATGGTGCTGGTACGGAGGCTGTCGAGGAACATGGGGAGCGGCATCGTGATTTCCTTGAGCCGCTCCTGCAGGATGGCCCGCCCGCGTTTCCACGTGGTCATGAGGGTGAAGAGCGCCAGGGCGAGCGCGATCGGCACCCAGCCGCCGTGCTCGATCTTGATCGCATTCGCCCCGAGGAACAGGAAGTCCAGCAGCAGGAACCCGCCCACGAGCGGCACGACCTGGCCCACGGGGCGGTTCCAGCGGCCCACGGCCACCACGCCGTAGAGGACGGACGTGACGGCCATCGTGCCCGTCACGGCGATGCCGTAGGCCGCGCCGAGCGCGGTGCTGCTGCCGAAGCCAAGCACGACCACCACGCAGCCGAGCGCGAGGGCCGCGTTGACTTCGGGGATGAAGATCTGCCCGAACTCGCGCGCCGACGTGTGCACGATGGTGACGCGCGGCGCGTAGCCCAGCTGGACGCACTGCTGCGTGAGCGAAAAGGCGCCGGAAATGAGCGCCTGCGACGCGATGATCGCCGCGATGGTCGCGATGAGGATCAGGGGGTACCGCAGCGCTTCCGGCGCGAGGAGGTAGAACGGGTTGGCCACCGCCGTGGGCTCCCGGAGCACGAGCGCGCCCTGGCCGAAGTAGTTCAGCAGCAGGCAGGGGAACACGAGCGAGAACCAGGCGAGGCGAATCGGCTTGCGGCCGAAGTGCCCCATGTCGGCGTAGAGCGCCTCGGCGCCGGTCACCGCGAGCACGACGGCGCCGAGCACGAAGAACGCGCCCCAGCCGTGTTCGGCGGCGAACCGCGCGGCGTGCAGCGGGTTCACCGCCCAGAGGATGTCCGGAGTGGTCCACACCTCGCCCAGGCCGAGGATGGCGATGGCGCCGAACCAGAGCAGCATCAACGGGCCGAAGAATCCCCCCACCCGGTGCGTGCCGAAACGCTGGACGAGGAACAGTCCGACGATGATGACGAGCGAGGCCGGCACCACCACGTGCGCAAACGCCGGCGACACCACCACCAGTCCCTCCATCGCGCCGAGCACCGAGATCGCCGGCGTGATCACGCCGTCGCCGTAGAGCAGCGCCGCGGCGAAGAGGCCCAGCGCCACCAGTACCGCCCGGCGCGCGGGCCGCGACGTGGCGCGCCCGACGATCAACGCCAGCATCGCAAGGATGCCGCCCTCGCCGCGGTTGTCGGCGCGCATCACGTAGACCAGGTACTTGATGCTCACGACCAGGGTCAGCGACCAGACGATCAGCGACAGGACGCCCATGACGTTGCCCGGCGTCGGCGCGATGCCGTACTCCGGGTTGAAGCATTCCCGGAGCGCGTAGAGTGGGCTCGTGCCGATGTCGCCGTACACCACGCCCAGTGCGGTGAGCATCAGGATCCGGAGGCGTCGCCCGGTGGGGTTGGCCTCGACGTGCGGGACGTCCGGCGGCGGCGGCGCGAACGCCGCCACGCCGTCCAGCGGCGTGGTGGCCTGCGCGGGCGATGCGGGCGACGCGGCGTGCGCGCCACCGGATGGCGGCATTCCGGCTGGCTGCTGGTCGCCGGACGGGGAAGGAAGCGGACCTTTTTCGGAGCCCATCGGGGCACGCAAAACGAAAACGGGTCGCGGAGTGTCCGCGACCCGTCGTGAATCTAGCGCCTGCGCCCCCCCGGTAAAGCGACGGGGGTCACTTCCGACCGGCCAGCTCCTCCAGCTCGCCGGCGGCGCGGGTCACGATCTCGGCTGCCTTCGTGATCGTTTCGGGCGACACCGGATGCCGCATCGTGGCCCGCCAGTAGGCCCGCCCCAGCCGCGCCATCGCCTCATGGGCCGGCCGCACGGCGTCGCCGAAGATCGACGCCCCCAACTCCGCCAGCCGGTCCAGCACATCATCCGCCGCCGTGCGGTTGTCGGCGAGGAACTTTCGCCCCTCTTCCGTTATCGAGTACACCTTCTTGCCCGCCGCCTCAGTGGCGCTCGTCGCGAAGCCCATCTCCTCGAGCATCGTCAGCGTGGGATACACTGTTCCAGGACTCGGTGCGTAGCGGCCCCCAGAACGGTCCTCGAGCTCCTTGATGATCTCGTAGCCGTGGCGTGGCTTCTCCTCGAGGAGCTGCAGGATCACGAACTTGAGGTCGCCCTGCTCGAACATCCGGCCGCCCCGGCCCCATCGCCGCCCGCGAGTGGCGCCGAACATCAGCGGACCGAAGTCCGTGTCCATACGCCATCCCCACGACCTCCCGGCCCACGCCCGGTCGCCCCAGCACCCTCCTCGTCGGCCCATATCTCCTCCAGCGATAGTACTACGTTATAACGATACGATATATCGTACACATACTGCCGCGTCAAGTGGCTGCGGTCCCCGGCTCAGGCTGCTGCGAATTCGGCCCCGGCCGGCGGCGGCTTGGAATTGCATGACGCGGGCGGGGTATAGTCATTTGATGGACGAATCGGCCGGATTCCCGGCCGCACCGGCACATGTTCGAAGTCCTTCTCGAATCCCGGCACATCCGGCCCCCGCGGCCCGTGGTGGCGACGGCGCTCAGCGCCGTGGCCCACGCGGCCGTGGTGCTTGCGCTGATCGGCGGCACGGCCGTGGCCGCGCGCGAAGAACTGTCGCCCGTGTGGGAGGAGATGACTCGGCGGTTCCTGGCGCCGCCGGAGCCGCGGCCCGTCGTTGGCGGTGAACGGGTGTCGTTCCTCGCCCTGAGCGAGGCGGGCGCGGCGCGCGGCCAGGAGAATGGCGCGGCCGAGCGCGCGCGCGACGACCTGACCGCCGGCATCCCCATCATCGCCCGCAAGGCGATCGAACCGCTCGACATGGCGGGGCCCATGGAGCTCGCCAAGGCGGCTGAACGGCTCGGGGCGTTCACGATGGTGTCGGTCGACTCGGTGGCCGAGCGCGACCCGCGCAGCGCCGCACCGGAGTATCCCCCCGAGATGCTGGCGCAGAACATCGAGGGAACGGCCGTGTTCCGGTTCGTGATCGACTCCACGGGCCTGGTGGACATGGCGACGGTCCGCGAAATGAGCGCCACGCGCAAGGAGTTCGCCGACGCCGTGCGCGTGGCCATGCCGCGCATGCGATTCCGCCCGGCGATGCGCAACCTCGTGTACGTGCGGCAACTGGTGGAGCAGCCGTTCGCGTTCCGCATCGTCAACGCGCCGCCGCCCACGAAGGTTCCGAGCTAGCGCGAGGGGGGAACATGCTCGAGGGGGCCGGAGCGTCGCTCCGGCCCCCTCGCCCGCCTGCGGCGCTTCCTACTCGTAGCGCAGCGCGATGATCGGGTCGAGGACGGACGCCCGCCGCGCCGGATACACGCCGAACACGACGCCGACGAACGCCGAGAAGCCGAACGCGATGAGGATCGAGTCGATGCCGATCGACGTGGTCCACCCGAACTTCGTGGTGAACAGGAGCGCGCCGCCGGTTCCCGCGGCGATGCCGAGGGCACCGCCCACGAGGCAGAGGACGACCGCCTCGATGAGGAACTGGAACAGGATGTTCATCCGCGTGGCGCCGAGCGCCTTCCGCACGCCGATCTCGCGGGTCCGCTCGGTGACGGACACGAGCATGATGTTCATGATCCCGATGCCGCCGACGACCAGCGACACGGCCGCGATGCCGGCGAGCAGCAGGCCGAACGTTTGCGTGTTCTCGGAGAGGGTGTTGAGGAAGTCCGACTGGCTGCGGATCTGGAAGTCGTCGTCCTTGCCCGGACGGAGGTGGTGCTCTCGGCGAAGGATCTGCTGGATATCCGCCATCGTTTCCGGAATCTCCGCCTCGGTGGGCGCGAGCACGCCGATCGAGCGCACCCGGTTGTTGCCGATCACGCGGAACCGGGCCGTCTGGATGGGAATGAGGATCTGGTCGTCGGGATCACCGAAGCCGGTGCCGGCACCCTTCGTCTTGGTCGTGCCGATGACGGTGAACTGGATGCCGCGGATGCGGATCGTCTCGCCGATGAGGGCCTGGGGCGTTTCCACGCCGAGGTTCTGGGCGACGGTCGGCCCGACGACGGCCACCCGCTGCCGCGTCTGGTCCTCGGAGTTGGTGAAGAACCGCCCGAACTCGACGTCGTACTTGCGGACCTCGGGGTAGTTCGACGTCGTGCCAATGATGGACGTGCTCGTGTTCTTCGTGCCGTACACCACCTGCAGGTTGGACTGCATCTCCGGCTCAACTGCGAGGATCTTCGTGCCGCGGTCCGCGAGGGCCTGGGCATCGTCGGTCGTTAGGCGCGCGCCGCCGCCGCCGGTGCGCACGCCGCCCGTCATGCCCTGGCCCGGGTTCACGGTGAGCAGCGTGGTGCCGAGGGCCGCAATGCGGTCGTTGATTTGTTTCTGGGCGCCGTTGCCCAGCGCCACCACCGCGATCACGGCGGCGACACCGATCACGATGCCAAGCATCGTGAGGAGCGAACGGAGCTTGTTGGCGCGGAGCGCGCCGAGCGCCACGCGGATGGTTTCACCGAAGAGCATCTGGGGCCTCCGCTACCGGCCGCCGCGGCCGCCGCCACCGCCACGCGGACCGCCGCCGCCCGGGCCGCCACCACCACCGCCCAGCGGGCTCGCGTTCTGCCGCGTGCGGTCCATCTGGTCCTGGCGACGAAGCTGCATGATCGCCGCGCTCATCAGGGCGACCTTTTCGCCATCCTGCACGCCTGAGACCACTTCAGTGAAGTCGTAGTTTGCGATGCCGAGGCGCAGCAGCCGGGGCTCCCACGAGGTGCCCTTCTGCACGAACACCAGGCCCGTGCGTGGTGTGGCGTTCGGGTCCTGGCGTGCGCCGCGGCCTCCACGACCGCCGCGGCCGCCGCGCGTGCCGGTGCCACCGGCCGCCATTCCGCCACTCTGCTGCATGCCCTGCGTGCCACCCTGCCCGCCGCCCTGCCCGCCGCCCTGCCCGCCGCGTGCGCCACCCTGCTGGCCACCCGGGCCGCCGCGCCCACCGCCTTCACGGAACCGGCACGCACGCGCGATCTGCGCGTCCACGCCGAGTTCCTTGTAGAGCGCGTCCTGCTGTGTGTTCAGCGCCTGACGGTCCGCGTCGGGGTTGCGCATCTGGGTGCGGAGGTCGTCGAGCTTCTTCGCAACCGCGGGCTTCGCCTTCAAGGCATCGTCCACCTTCTTGCAGTCCGCATCCGTGACCTCGGGCATCTGCCCACGGCCTCCCCGGCGGCCACCCTGCGCGCCCCCGCCCTGCAGCAGCGACGGGTCGAGCTCGGCGCGGCTCGTCGTGGCCGCCGGCCCGGAAGCGTCCGATCCCGGCGGTCCGCCGCGCCCGGCTCCGGCCGGTGCGCCACCAGCCGGGGCGCCACCCTGCGCGCCACCCTGCGCACTACCGTTACCGCCGCGGGCGCCGAAGGCGCCGCGGCCATTGCCGCTGGGCATCGCGATCGCGCGCACGCTGTCGGGCACGAGCCCGAGCGCACGAGCCGACTGCTCCCACTCGCGCGGGGAGCGGATCGCGTCGTTCGGCACGGCGAGCACCTGGTCGCGCTCGTTGGTGCGGACGTTCACCTCACCGTTCATTCCCGGCCGCAGCAGCCCTTCGTTGTTCTGTAGCGAGATGAGCACCGGGAACATCGTCACGTTCTGCTGCACGACGGCCTGGGGCTCGATCTTCTCGACCGTGCCATTGAATGCGCGGTCGGGAAAGGCGTCGACCAGCACCACCGCGTCCTGACCCACCTGCAGCTGGCCGATTTCCGTTTCGGCGACCAGGGCGCGAGCCCGGACCTTGGTCAGGTCGGCCATGGTCGCAATGACGGTGCCGCCGCTTACGCTGCTGCCGCCGGCCTGGATGACCTGTCCCTGCGACACCGGCTTGGTGAGGATCGTGCCCTCGACGGCGGCCACGACCTTCGAGTCCTTCAGCTTCTGGAGCTGCAGCGTGACGCTGGTTTCGGCGCGGAGGAGCGACGCCTTGGCGTTGGCTTCCGTGTTCTCGGCTCCCTCGAGCACGTCCTTCGTGATCACGCGCTGGTTGTACAGGGTCACGGCGCGGTCGAGGGCCTGCTTGGCGACGTTGTAGGTGGACTGTGCCGCCGAGAGGTCGGAGTTGTACTGGATCAGCTGCGTGTGCAGGTCCGTGGTGTCGATCTGCACGATCAGGTCACCCGGCCGGACGTGCGCGCCCACATCGATCGGCATGGCGAGCACCTGGCCCGACGCCGTCTTCGACTTGATCTCAATG
>JAYEKC010000574.1:0-8421 GCA_034716715.1 Gemmatimonadota bacterium
AGACGTCGCGGCGCTCAGGATGGGCGCCGCGGCGAGGACGGCAACGAAGGCAGCTGCGGACGAAATCCGCGACACGCGCTCGGAACGAGAGTTCGGCAGCATGCCGTATTGTACGCCTTGGGCCGCACGGGCGTCAGGGCGCCGCCCGCCGCGCTACCTTACCCGCACACCGCTACGGAGGGCACGCGCGTGGAACGCCGCGACTTTATCGTGAAGACGGCCATCGGGTCGGTCGGCATCGGCACTGGCCAGCTCGCCATGGCCGATGAAGCGGCCGCCGGCCCGCCTCCCTACGCCGGCCGCAAAATCCTCATCGCCGGCGGCAACTACGACACCAGGTGGATTCGCGAGATGGCGCGCCTCACCGGCAAGCCGCGCCCGCACATTTGCTACCTCCCCACGGCCAGCGCCGACAGTCAATCGGGCACAATCACGTTCTTCCGCAACTGCTCGCCGCTGAACGTCGAGCCGTTCGTCCAGTACAGCTTCATCGAGAGCCTCAGCCAGAAGCAGGGATGGGACGAGGTGCTCCTGTCGATGGACGGTATCGTCGTGTCCGGCGGCAATACGCTCAACCAGCAGGCCATCTGGAGGGCGCAGGGCATCGACGCCGTCCTCAGGGAGGCGTGGGACCGCGGTATCGTGCTCGGCGGCGCCAGCGCCGGCTCGCTCTGCTGGTTCGACGAAGGCACCACCGACTCGCGCCCCAAGGCCCTCTCGATCGTGAAGTGCCTCGGCTTCATCAAGGGGAGCCACTCGCCCCATTACGACGCCGAGGCAGGACGCCGCCCGCTCTACCACCAGCTGATCGGGTCCGGGCAGATGAAGGCCGGCTACGCGTGCGACAACGACGCGGGCATCTATTTCGAGGAGACCGAGCCGAAGCGGTTCCTAAGCACGCGGGACGGCGCAAAGGTCTACTACGTCAGCGCCACCGGCGGGACCGTCACGGAGCGCGCCTTCGAGGTGGAGCGGCTCAGCTGACCTGCGCGACGCCCGCGGCGCCGGATTGCCGCTGGGCGTCGTTCCAGCGTTCCACCCAGTCCGGCAGGGGCGGCGACTCCGGGCTCACGCCGGTGAGCGTCGCGAGATCGGCTGGCGCGACCGATCCTCCGTCCTTCGAAAGGAAGCGCGACCGGATCACGGCGCTGGCCACCACCTCATCGCCGCGCACGAAATCCTGCCCCATCAGGAGCGCCTTTTCGTCCCAGCCGATCACGCGCGTCACCACGCGAAACCGGTCGAAGGGCTGCAGCGACTTCCGGAACCGGATGGTCTCGGCTGCCACCACGGGGTACCACCCGCGCGCGCGCACCTGACCCATCAGTCGCGCGCGGTACATAAGGTCCACGCGAGCCACGTCGAGCAACGACAGGTACACGCCGTTGTTCACGTGCAGGTAGAGGTCGAGGTCGGTCGGCCACACGCGGAACGGCGTCACACACGGGCCGAACGGGGGAACCTGGGGCCGCCAGAGCCGGGCCAGCCACGTCCAGGCGAGCCGGAAGAGAAGGTTCACGGGCGGGGGTGGGGGATGAGGCGCGTCGCGCCCCGAACATTACTCGAACGTACGACGCCCGGTGCAGGCCGCCCCCCTCCAATCGCGCCACGCCGCCCAGGGAGTAACGGCGAGTCGCGGAACGACCTGCACCGAACGACGTACGGCTACTGCGTTTCCGACTCGTGCAGCACGGCTGTTGCTGCACCTCGCGCGGTTCTGACGACCGGATGTGATGTGCGGCGGGGGTACGTGAATCTCCTGTTAATGAGCTTCCGCTACCGTCGAGGTGGAGCGCGCGTACCGTTGCCGTGCACGCGTATCTACACGGAAGCGACGCGCCGCGCAGCGGGGCGTTGGGCAGATCGAGGGGTCTTAACGGGTTCTTAGCGCAAGCGTCTGCTTCAGGCGCGACGCAGCAGTCGGGAGCCGCGCGACCAGGGGGCGCGCCGCTGATGTCATACGCAGAGTCCATTCTCGTGGTGGAGGATGACGAGCGCATTCGCGAGGTCGTCGTCGCCGCGTTGCGCGACGTGGCGCGCGTCGTGCGGGGCGTGGCGTCGGGCGCCGAGGCGCTCGCCGTCGTCGCCACGGAACCGCCCGACCTCGTCGTCCTCGACCTCGGCCTGCCCGATGCCGACGGCGCCGCCGTGTGCCGCCGAATCCGGGAAACGACGTCGGCACCGATCGTCGTCCTCTCCGCGCGGCATCAGGAACTGCAGAAGGTCACGCTGCTGAATGCCGGCGCCGACGACTACGTCACTAAGCCGTTCAGCCTCCCGGAACTCGTGGCGCGGGTCCTCGCGCAACTCCGTCGTGCGCGGCTCTACGCGGGCGGCCGGGCCGAGGGCCTCGCAGTCGGCGAACTCTCGATCGACCTCGAGCGGCGAACCGTCACGCGAAACGGCGAGCGCGTGAAGCTGACGCCGGTGGAATGGAACCTGCTGCGTGTGATGGCCGCGCAACCCGGTCGCACGTTCACGCACCGCCAGCTGTTCCACGCCGCGTGGGGGAAGACGTATGGCGACGCGCAGCAGCACCTGCGCGTGCATATCACGCACCTGCGGCGGAAGATCGAGCGCAACCCCGCGGACCCGGAAATCATCGTCACGGAGCCCGGCGTCGGGTACCGCTGCGAGGTTCCGGCGCCGGCGGCGCCCAATGGCGCCTGACCCCGTCACCCCCTCGGCAGCCGCGGCGGTTGCGGCGGTCGCGGAAACGACGGCGACCGCCGTTCCGGCCTCCGGGGAATTCGCAGCTCACGCCGACCGGCCGCCCGGGCGACGACGCGTGCTTCTCTGGGCCGGATGGTGGCTCGCGACCATTGCCGTCACCGCCGCCCTGCGGCTGACGCGGGGGAACGTGGACTTCGCCCACGTCGAACTGCTCTACCTCATGCTCGTGCTTGGTGCGAGCGCCACCGGTGGCGGGGCGCTCGGCGGGGCACTGGCCGCCTACTCCGTCGCCAGCATCGATTTCTTCTTCCAGGAACCGTACGATCGGGTCACGATCGACAAGCGGGTGGACCTGTCACTGCTCGTCACGTTCCTCGTGACGGCCATGGTGGCCACGGCGCTGCTCACCCGGGCCCGGCGGCAGGCGGCTGTGGCGCGCCGCAGCGCCGCCGAGGCGCGACGGTTTGCCGAGGAGGCCGCGCGCGCCGAGGCTGCGGCAGACGCGGCCCGCCTGAAGGAACTGACGCTCGCGGCGATGTCGCACGACCTGCGCACGCCTCTCACCAGCATCGCGGCCCACGCGCAGTCGCTCGCGGCTGCGGGCAATGCCGCCGGACGCACGATTGCCGAGCAGGCCGCCCTCCTGTCGCGGCTCGTCGAGGACGCGCTGGGGTTCGCCGAGGCCGATATCGCCGGCCGCGCGCCCGACGCCGAGGTCAACGCCACGGAAGACGTCATTGGCGCGTTGACGCGCCAGACCAAGGGCGTGCTGGACGGCAAGCACCTCGTCGTGGACCTCGGTGCCCAGGACCAGCCACTGCTGGGGACCTTCGACTTCGTACAGACCCTGAGGATCCTCACCAACCTCGTCGAGA
Organism: Gemmatimonadota bacterium; assembly: GCA_034716715.1. Taxonomy (GTDB): domain Bacteria; phylum Gemmatimonadota; class Gemmatimonadetes; order Gemmatimonadales; family Gemmatimonadaceae; genus Fen-1231. The sequence goes on from JAYEKC010000574.1 coordinate 3,549, forward strand.
ACGCGCTGCGATACACCCCCGAGGGCGGCGTTGTGCACCTGGACGTGGTGTCGCGCGACGGGTGGCTCGAGTTCTCGGTCGCCGACCGGGGGCCGGGCATTGCGCCGTCGGAGGCCGAAGCGGTGTTCACGCCCTTCTATAGAAGTGGGAGTACGCTGGCCGGGCGGTCGGGCCTCGGGCTTGCCGTCGCCCGGCGCCTCGCGACGGTCCAGGGCGGAACGCTCATCCACGCGCCGCGGGCCGGCGGCGGTACGGTGTTCACGCTCCGCCTCCCCGCCGCCGCCGCGTCCGTCGCCGCAGCGGCGAACGACGAGTAAGCTTACCGGGGCGCCGCCGCGAATGGCGGTGCGCCGCCGTGGACTCCCAATCCCCCGTCTCATGAACCGCGCTCGTTCCCTCTTCGCCGCCGCCGGCCTGGTCATCGCGCTGCCGGCGTTCGCCCAGCAGACGACCTCGTTCCCCACGGGCGACCCCGTGATCCAGCGCATCTGGCGCCTCGGAATGGACAGCTCGTGGACGCAGCGCCTCTCGCAGACGCTGTTCGATTCGATCGGTCCCCGGCTCACGGCAAGCCCGGGCCACCACGCCGCCGGCGACTGGGTCGTGAAGATGTACAAGGAGTGGGGCATCGAGGCGCGCAAGGAGCAGTACGGCACCTGGCGCGGCTGGCGGCGCGGCGCGTCGCACATCGACCTCATGCAACCTCGCGTCCGTTCCCTCGAAGGCACGATGCTCGCGTGGAGCCCGGGAACCGGCGGACGGCCGGTCACCGCCGAGGCAATTGTCCTGCCGAAATTCCGTGACAGCACCGAGTTCGTGAAGTGGTTGCCGCAGGCCAGGGGCAAGATCGTGCTGCTTTCGCCCGCCTGGCCCTCGTGCCGCCCGTCCGAGGACTGGATGCGCTGGGGCACGCCCGAGTCCATCGCCCGGATGGATAGCGCCGTGGCGCTGATGCAGCAGGAATGGGCCGTGGACCGTGACTCGACGAAGCTCTACCGCGGCACCGGCTACTCGCTCGCGCTCGGCACGGGCACGCTCGGCATGCGGCTCGAGAAGGCCGGCGTGGCGGGGATGATCAGCTCGCGAACCAAGCTCAGCGGGTTCTCGAATCCGTTCGCCGCCGCGAACGGGCGCGGCGGACGTGGCGGCGGTGGCCGCGGCGGCGTTGGCGGCCGCGGTGGCGCCCCGGGCGGCAACAGCGCACGCGGCGGCGGAAAGGCGGAATCGCTCGCGCAGGCCGACCAGGCCCGGTTCGCCGGCCCCGGCGGTTCGGGCGGCTGGGGCGTGATCGAGGTGTTCGAGACATACAACACCGTCGCGCCGGCCGTCACGCTGACGTGCGAGGACTACGGCCTCGTGTACCGCCTGGCCGAGAACAACCAGCATCCGCGGGTGCGCCTCGACCTCGACGCGCAGCTGCTCGGCGAGCAGCCCACGTTCAACGTCGTGGGCACCATCAAGGGCACGGAGAAGCCCGACGAGTACGTGATGCTCTCGGCGCACTTCGACTCGTGGGACGGCGGTTCGGGGTCCACCGACAACGGCACCGGCACGATGATGGCGATGGAGGCGATGCGCATCCTGAAGCTCGCGTACCCGCGCCCGAAGCGGACGATCATGGTCGGCCACTGGGCGAGCGAGGAGCAGGGGCTGAACGGCTCCACCGCGTTCACCGAGGACCATCCCGAGGTGATGAAGGGCCTGCAGGCCCTGTTCAACCAGGACAACGGCACCGGCCGCGTGCAGTCGCTGAGCTCGTCGGGGCTCACCGACATCGGGCGCCACCTCAAGGCGTGGTACGAGAAGCTGCCCGGCTACTACACGGACTCGATGAGCGCGAACGCCGTCTCGTGGAGCTTCAACGACGTGCCGACCGGCAACCCGGGTGGCACGGACGGCGCCGTGTTCGCGTGCTTCGGCACGCCCAGCTTCGGCATGGGCGCGGTGAACTGGAACTACAGCACGTACACCTGGCACACCAACCGCGACACGTACGACAAGGTGGTGTTCGACGACCTCAAGCACAACGCGACGCTTGCCGCGATGATGGCGTACCTCGCGTCCGAGGATCCCCAGTTCATCTCGCGCGAGCGATCGCCCGGCGCATGGCCCGAGAACTGGCCGGCCAACTGCGGCAAGGCGCCGCGGAAGACCCGGCCCCGCCTCTGACCCGCCGGCGTTCCCGCCAAGAGGCCCCCGTCAGGCATGCCTGACGGGGGCCTCTCATTACACCATCAAACTGACCGACACGACTCCTAATACATTGCCAAGACTTGACTTATGGCCAATACTGTGTTATTGTAAAGTATCGAAAATGCAGAGCGCCTAATGACGGTGCGCTCCCCGGTCCGCCGGACACGTCCTCGTCCCGCGCGGTGCCACCGGGTCTTCCTCTGACGAGGTGCGGAGATACTCACTTATGCAGATCGCCCGAAGCGTGCGCTTTCCGATCGTTGCCGGCAAGAAGAGCGAGTTCACCAAGCTGTTCAACTCCGACGTGCTCCCGGTCCTGAAGCAGCAGGACGGCTTCAAGGACGAGATCATGCTCGTGAACGACGACCACGTGCTGGCCATCAGCGTGTGGAATGGCCCGGATTCGCTGAAGAACTACGTGACCACGGCGTACCCGAAGATCGAGGCCAAGCTCAGCGGCCTCATGAAGGAGAAGGCCGTGGTCGAGACGTTCGAGATGACGCCGCTGAACCTCACGCACGCGTAAGGTTGCAGGAGCCGCGCAGCGCAGCATCGCGCGGCGGCAGGGCCCGCGGTCCGCACCATGCACCACCGCCGCGGGAGTAGCAGCAACACCGCAGTTGCAGGAGCAGTTGCAGGACGGAGAGGGTCCCGATACGGGGCCCTCTCGTCAATTAAGCCCGTTCCGTCTCCGGGCCCGGGAGTTCGCCCGCCCAGCGGAGCAGGGGCGTCATCGTCAACCCCTGCGCGAACAGGGAGAAGGCCACCACCGCAAAGGTCACGGCGAGTATCTCGTCGCGGAGCGGCATCGCCTCCGGCAACCCGAGGGCCAGCGCCAGCGCCAGGGCGCCCCGCAGCCCGCCCCAGAACAGCACGTGCTGGTGCCGCCGCGCCACGGCGCGGCCCGTGCCGCCGAACGCCGCGCACAGCGGGTAGATCGCCACGGCGCGGCCCAGCGTGACCCCCAGGATGGCGATGCCGATCGGCACGAGCACGGCGTGGAAGTCTTGCGCCGCCTCGCGGACGCCGATCAGGATGAAGATGAGCGAGTTCACCACGAACGCCGCGTACTCCCAGAACGACTCCACCGCCACGCGCCCGCGGGGCGAGATCGAGCCGAGCGGCCCGACGTTCCCCACCAGCAGGCCGCACACCAGCGTGGCCAGCACGCCGGAGAAATGGTAGTGCTCGGCGATCAGGAATGCGCCGTACGCGGCAACCGTCGTGAACGTGAGTTCCACGAGGTGGTCGGTGGTCTGCCCCGCGATCAGCAGGATCGCGCCCGCCACCAGGCCTCCCACGAGGAGTCCACCGCCGACGTTCTTCACCAGGGTCACCGCGACGTCGCCGGCGCCGGCGCCCGCACCCATCGCCATCGTCAACGCGACCCCGAACAGGATCGCCGCGGTCGAGTCGTTGAAGAGGCTCTCCGCCTCCACCAGCAGCCGCAGCCGGCCCTTTACGCCCGACTCCTTGAACGTCGCGATCACCGACACCGGGTCCGTCGCCGCGATGAGCGACCCGAACACGGCCGCCGGCCCCCACCCCCATCCGGCGACGAAGTGCATGCCCGCCGCCGTGATGGCGGCGGAGGCCACCACCCCGACGGTCGCGAGCGACGCAATGACCCCGAGGTCGGCCTTGAGCTCGTCCCACCGGATGAAGAGCGCCGCCTCGAACACGAGCGGCGGAAGAAACGCCCCGAAGATCAGCTCCTTCGTAAGCGTGAACCCCGGCGACGTCGAGATGAACGAGAGGCCGATGCCCGCCACCACGAGTCCGATGCTGTACGGCACGCGCATCCGGCGCGCCGCCATGGCGACGAGCGCGGCGATGAGCAGCAGGGCTTCGATGCGGTCGATCGCGAAGTTCACGTTTCCAATCCTACAGGCTCGGCAGTGCTCGCGCCGCCATCCGCGTCGTCGCCAATCATGCGGGTGAGCATCGCCGGCGTCGGGACGAAATGGTCGTCGCGCGGCACGCGGAGCCGGCCGCGATGCCGGGCGACGAACGCATAGGCGGCGTCGCGGACGGAGCGCGGCACCAGCCGCGCGAGCGCGGCCACGCGCCACCATCCCCCGAGGTATGCCGCCACGCGCAACGCCGCATCCGAGCGCGCGAACGCCCGTTGCCCCTCAAGCCACACCACCGAATCGCCCGCGGCCAGGCCGGGGTGACTCGCGAGCGCGCGCCGCGCGTACGCCCCGCCGAGCGGCGCGAACCGGAGCGTCCCCTCGGGGTCGTGGCGCAGGATGTACCGCACGATCCCGCTGCAAAGGCCGCAGTGGCCGTCGTACAGCAGCACCGCCGCCGCCCTCGCGTCGCCGGGCGCGGCCTTCGCGCGGCCCGGCGTCACCAGAGTCGCCTGCCCAGCGAGCGCGCCGCGAACACCCCGGCCACGAACCCGCCGAAGTGCGCCTGCCAGCTGATGCCCGGCTGCCCGGGCAGCACGCCGAACACGAGGCCGCCCCAGAGCGCCGTCACGCCGACGCTGAGCAGCACGCTCCAGAAATTGCGCGTGAACAGGCCGTTCACCATCAAGTAGCCGAGATAGCCGAAGATCACGCCGCTCGCGCCGATGTGCACCGAGCCCGGCGCGCCGAGCAGCCACGCCATCAGCCCCGATCCGAGCATCGCCGCCAGGGTCACGCGGAGAAACCGGCCGCGCCCGCTCAACATC
>JAYEKC010000575.1:0-1651 GCA_034716715.1 Gemmatimonadota bacterium
GGCCGAGGCGTCGGCCCACCGGAAGGGCGGGGCGCTCGCGAGGGAACCGCCGCGCGCGACCTCGTGCATCGGCCCCAGCAGCGGCGACACGAGGAGCGGCAGGATCGCCTCCGTTTCCGGGTCGCCGAAGCGACAATTGAACTCCACCACTTTCGGGCCCGTCTCGGTGAGCATCAGCCCCGCGTACAGCAGGCCCGTGAAGCGCGCGGCCTGCGCGCGCATCGCCGCGAGCGTCGGGAGGAACACGCGGTCGATCGCGGCACCCACCACGGCGTCCGTCGCGAGCGACACCGGCGCGTAGGCGCCCATGCCGCCCGTGTTGGGGCCGGTGTCGCCTTCGCCCACGCGCTTGTGGTCCTGCGCGGCGAGCATCGGCAGGACGTGGGTGCCGTCGGTCACCGCGAAGATGGAGACTTCCTCCCCCGCCATGAACTCCTCGACGAGCACCTCAGCGCCGGCCGTCCCGAACGCGTGGTCCTCGAGCATCATCGCGATGGCCGCGTCGGCGTCCCTGAGCGTCGCAGCCACCACGACGCCCTTGCCGGCGGCCAGCCCGCTGGCCTTGATCACGACCGGCGCGCCGAGGCGGCGCGCCTCGGCCCTGGCGGCCGCGGGGTCGGCGAACGTCCGCGCGGACGCCGTCGGGACGCCCGCCCGGAGCATCAACTCCTTGGCCCACGCCTTCGACGTCTCGATGCGCGCGGCGGCCTGCGTGGGGCCGAACGCGGCGAGCCCATCCGCGTGGAAGGCGTCGACGATCCCTCCTTCGAGCGGCGCCTCGGGGCCCACGACGGTCAGGTCCACGCGCTCCCGGCGTGCGAGCGCCAGCAGGCCGGCACCGTCCGTGGCGGCCACGTCCTCGCAGCGCGCGAGCTCGGCGATGCCCGGGTTGCCGGGCGCGGCGATCAGGTCGATTGCGGGGTCGTCGCGGCGGAGCTGCCACGCGAGCGCGTGCTCGCGCCCCCCGCCGCCGACGACCAGGACCTTCACCGCGAGGCGCCGCGGAACGCGTCGTCGAAGGCGTCGCGCGCGCGCCCGACCACCTCCGCGATCCGGTCCACCGCGGCACGGGCCTGCGCGGCGTAGTAGTCGCCCGCATCGCTGAAGTCCTTCTTCAGGTCGGGGCCCTGCTCGCGGACGTCGGCGCGGTGCGCGTACTCGCCCGCGAGGACCTTGTTGTAGCCGCCGGCGTCGATCCAGCGCTGCAGCTCGCCGGCCCGCACCGTCGCGAACGGATGGTCGCGCATCACCGTGTTCAGGATCTGCAGCACGCGGTCCCACGCGTCACCCTTCGTCTCGTACTCCATCGCCTGCGCCATGAAGGCGTCGAGGTCGATCGGATGCCCGTGCTCCGGGCCGCCGGCGAGCTTCATCTGCAGCATCATCACCGTGTTGCGGTCCTGCACGCCGAGGAGCGACGCGCGATCCGCCGAGAACTCGCTCTTGCGGTACCACTCGAGGAGCGCCAGCTGGAAGGGCAGCACCGCCGCGGCCGCGAGGATGGGGAGCGCCGTGATCCCGAAGTAGATGATGATGATCGCGATGGTGCGGTACACCACGTGGCCGCTCATCACGTGGCCCACTTCGTGGGCGATGATCGCCTTCTGTTCCTCCTCGGTGAGGTGCTCCAGCACCGACGAGTTGAGGACGA
>JAYEKC010000576.1:0-8400 GCA_034716715.1 Gemmatimonadota bacterium
GCCCTTGGGGAGCCGCACGGTGAATTCGACGCTCACGTCACCGCGGTCGTCGTCGCGCCGGTCCCACCAGCTGCGGTCGGAGCTGGTGCTGTAGCCGTCCTCGTCGCACCGGGTGCGGTCGTTCCAGAGCGCGCAGATCACGACGTCGCCGCCATTGGAGCGCTGCGCCACGGTGATCTTCACGTCCTCCACGTTGCCGCGCCGGTGCGCGCGCTTCACGGCCCGCACCTCCACCTGGTTGCCGGTGCCGGGCTCCACCCGGATTGCGCCGTTCAGGTTGCGGACGTACACCCAGCGACCGTCCTGCACGGTGCCGTTCCACGACCAGTCCTGCGTGTCGCGCTGCGCCGCGGCGCGGGGGGCGCCAAGGGCGAGGAGCACGGCGCCGCCGGCGGCCAGGATTGCGGTGCGGGCCGCCATTGCCGTGAGGCCGCGTCGCGGCCGGGGGTGATTCCGAGAACGCATCTGCTACTCCTCCCGTGGGGTGCGCGCGGGGCCGCGCGCGATGGTGATGTCGCCGCTGAACGTCGTGATGGCCACGCGGGCGCCGCCGTTGCCGACGGTGAACTCCATCCGCCGGCCACGTGAGCGGCGCAGGTCCTGGCCGGGCATCAGCGTCATCGGGAACGAGCTGCCGATGTCGCCGCTGTACGTCTGGAGCGAGAGCACCGCGCCGGCGTTCTCCGGCAGCTCGAACCGCACGTCGCCCGAGTGCGTGGTGATCTCGTACGTGCCCTTGGGGTCCACGATGCCGTCGTACGTGATGTCGCCGCTGGTGGTGCCGATGCGCAGGTCCGTCACGTCCACGTGCCGGATGCGCATGTCGCTGCTCACGGAGTTGATCTCGAGGCTGCCGGTGATGTCGTCGAGCACGATGTCGCCGCTGGTGATGCCCACGCGCGTGCGGCCGCGGATCTTCTCGAGCCGGATGTCGCCCGACGTGTTCTGGATGACGACCCGGTCGTTCGCGTCCACCACCTCGATGTCGCCGCTGGTGGTGTTGGCCTGCACCTCGGCGGCGGTGCCGCGCACGCGCACGTCGCCGCTCACGGCCGTCGCCATCACCCGCGTGCCGATGGGCACCGAGATCTCGACCGTGACGGGGCCCAGCCGGTTGCGGCCCGTGCGCGACGAGAAGTCGGGCCGCACGCTGAGGCCGATCCTGCCGGCGCTGATGCTCGGCTGCACGAGGCCGTTCTCGGCGCGCGCGGTGAGCCGCGCCTCGGGCCGCGTCCACCCCGTGATGACGATGGTGCCGCTGATGATGGTGACGTCCACCCACCCGTTCTTCTCGAAGGCGAACGTCGTGTCGATGCGCTGGGCGGCCTGCTGCGCCCGCGCCGGCGCGGGCGCCGCGCCGATCGCCCCCAGCGCCGCGGCCGCGGCGAGGACGGTGCCAAGGTGCTTCGTGGTCAGGTGCGTCATTGCGATGTCCGGATGGTGGTCAGCCGCGCACCGGGATGGCCGCCACTGCGCGGAGCACCCGGAGCTTGGACTGGTAGGCGTCGGTGAGGCGGTCCAGCAGGAACGCGCTCGAGGGGTTCTGGGCGAGCGCCGCCTTGCTCTCGGCGATCGCCTTGTCGATGATGGCGAGGTTCTTCTCCAGCACGGCCACGGTGGCCGAGTCGAGCTCGCTGCGGCGGTCGTTCACGATCGTGCGCAGCGCGGAGATCTCCTGGTCGTACGTCTGGTCCAGCGTCTTGCCCGAGGCGAGGCGGGCGTTGCGGGTGAGGTCCATCGCGGCGACGAACCCGCTGTCGGCGCCGGCGGTTCCGGCGGCAACGGCGCCCGCGGTCGTGGCGCCGCGGTGCGCCACGGTCCACGTGATGGCGGCCGTGGCGGCGACGAGCACCGACGCGGCGAGCAGCGCCTTCCACGCGGCCGGCGCCTGGCGGCGGAACGCGGGGCCCGTGAGCGGGCTCACCGGGGCTACGAACGCCGCCGGCGACTCGACGATCGCCGGCACCGCTGCGGGCGGCACCGCGCCCGGGCCGGCGGGCTGCGCGGCGGGCACGCCGTCCACCGGCGTCGGGAACGGCACCACCTCGGCTTCGATGCGCCCCTCGATGCCGGCCCACAGGTCGCGGGAGGGCGTGAGGTCGGGCAGGTCCTTCGCGGCTGCCGTCACGTCCTGGATCTCGCGGGTGAGCGCCGCGCAGGCGGCGCAACGGGCGCGGTGCGCGTCCATGCGGTGGCGGGTGGATGCGTCGGCGTCGTGTTCGAGCCAGTCCTGCAGATGCGCCTCGTACTCGGCGCAAGTCATGGGTTCGGTGGTCATGCGTTCAGTGCCTCCCGGAGCAGCATCCGCGCGCGGTGGAGCTGCGCCTTGCAGCCGCCGGCGGTGACGCCGAGCATGCTGCCGATTTCGTCGTGGGTGTAGCCGTGCACGTCGTGGAGGACGAACACCTTCCGCGCGCCCGGCGGCAGCGCCGCGATGGCCTTCTCGAGGTCGATCGAGAGGCCCGGCGACGTGTCGCCGTGCGGGCCCGTGGTGCGGCGCTGGGGCAGCGCGTCCACGTCGTCCACGTCGGTCGTCTTCTCGTTCCTGCGTCGTTCGCTCTTCCGGTCGTTCAGCACCACGTTCACGGCGAGGCGGTGCAGCCACGTGGAGAAGGCGCTCTCGCCGCGGAACTGGGCCAGCTTCTGCCACGCGCGGACGAACACGTCCTGCGTGAGCTCCTCGGCCCGGCTGCTGTCGCCAACCATCCGGGCGCAGACCGAGAACACGCGGTCCACGTTGGCCCGGTAGAGGCGCTCGAAGGCCTGGCGGTCGCCGCGGGCGGCGGCCGTCACGTCGTCCTGGGGGACGCTGGCGTTCACGGAGGCCTGGGGAGGTCGGATGGCGAGTGCCTGCACGGGGATATACGGTGGCTGGAGTCCTCGTGGATTCAGACCACGCAGGATGCCCCAGGGTTTGAACTTGGGGCGGCCCGGCCGGGCGACACCAGAGCGGGCTACATTCCGTAGGGAGGGGCGTTCACCAGGGAGCCGGAGCACGCAATGAACGGTTACGCAGGGCAGGGGTCCGGGGCCGCCAGGCCGGCCATCCCGGGTCTGGAACAGGCGAACCCGGCGGTGTCGAACCGCCAGGGGGCGCCGGCGGCGCCATCCGCCCCAGGGGCTGCCCCCGGCTCGCCGACGGCCGGGGATCTGCCTCCCGCGCAAACGGCCAGGCAGCTTCGCGATCAGTTGCGGAACGACATCCGGCAAAGCGTGCAGAACGGCGGCACGCCGCAGATCATCGTCCCGAACGACTTCCGCAACGTCGTGCCACAGGGGGCAGTGGACATCAGCATCGCGTTCTTCGTCACCATCGCGGCGATCATCATCTTCACGCCACTGGCGCGGGCGCTGGCAAGGAAGTCCGACGCACAGTCGCGCGCGCTGGAAGAGGCCGGCCGCCAGATGTCGCCGCAGATCAGGCAACTGCAGGACAGCGTGGACGCGATGGCGGTGGAGCTCGAGCGGATCAGCGAGGCGCAGCGGTTCCAGGCCAAGCTGCTCGCCGGCAAGGAACGCGAAGGGGCGCCGGCAGACCGCTGAGAACAGCTAGGTCGGCCCGCTCCCGGCGCCGTGGCCGGGCCGGCTGTCGCGAACGAACAGCAACGCCTCGATCTCGCACGTTGCGTGAGCCGGGGCCGCCCGGACGACGCGACCGGCGGCGAGCAACGATCGAACGCGCTCGGCTTGCACGGCTGCTGCAGCCCGTTCAGCGGGTGGCGCAGCCGCGAGCGACCGCTGGGCATCGTGCAGGAGCCTCCGCTCGGCGCCGACGGACATTCGCGTGAGTCCGGCCGCATGGCGCGCCGCGCGGCGTCGCGCCCACCGGAGGAGTGCCGTGCCGGCGTGGCGCACTTCGCGCGCACCCGGTGGAGCGGCGGCAGCCGGGCGCGCCTCGGCCATCGAGGCATGCACCGCCACGGGGTCGTCGGTAACCACCCAGGCACCCGATCGCCTGCGGCCCACGGCGAGGCGGCGGATTCCATCAACGACGAGCGCCGCGACGAACGCGTCGCGCGTGCCGAGAACGGCCGCTACGGCGTGCCGCTCCACGGCCGGCTCGGGGCACGCCGCGCGCCACCGCGCGATCAGGGCGCGCACCCGGGCCACGGCCTCGGCCGGGTGATTCGCCGCGGCGGCGCTCCTCGCCTTGTCTCGATGACGGGACTCGAGCGCCGTCAGCTTCTGCACGGCCGGCGGTTCGCCGACGCGGTACACGTCAACCGCGTCGTGCGCCGAGCCCATGCGTGCGGCGCGCCCCTCGCGCTGTTCGCGCGCCACCGGCGTCCACGGCTGGTCGAGGTGCACCACCACCGACGCGCGCTGGAGGTTCACGCCCTCGGACAGCAGGTCCGTTGCGATGACGAGGCGGATGGGCATCCGGCGGCGCTCGGCCGGTGCCGCAAGGTGCGCGGCCGCCGGGCCGAGCGCGCCGATGACGTCGTGCCGCGGCAGCGGTCCCGCGCCGGACTCCGCGCCATTCGACGTCAGCAGCACCACGGCCGGTTGCCGCGCCATGGCCCTGAACAGGGCACGTGCGGTGGACTCGAAGCACGTGAACGCCACGACCACCCGGTCCGGGTGCCCGGCGAGGATGGCGTTCAGCGCTGCCGCACGCCGCGCCGTGTCGTCCGCGCGTGCAGCGCGGGCCCGGCGGTGGAGCACTTCGACGGCCTCGAGGTGCCGCTCGATCACCAGGCGCGACTCCCCGAGCGCGCCGGCGTCCGTGGCGGCCGGCCCCAGGGCGAAGGCCATCTGCACCGCATCGTCGCCGAGGGTCCACGCCCGGAGGTCGGCGCGCGCCGGCATCCGGCCGGCCTCCAGCGTGGCGAGGATCGCCGCGCCGCGCAACAGGCGCCGCTGCAACGCGTCGTGCAGCGCCGCGACGCTCGACGACCACGCGCGCGCGAGGCCCATGCGCACGAGCCCGGTGGCCGCCGCGCCGTTGGCGAGGGCGAGCGGCGGCGGAAGTGCGCGCAACGCGGCGGCGATCCCGCGGACGGCGGGGATGCGAACGGCCGGATGCCGCACGACGCGCGGCGTCGCGAACGCACCGGACCCATCGCGAATCACGCACCGCGCGATGGTCTCGCCGTCGGCGCACGCGGCATCGGCGCCGAGGAACAGTGCGAGCAGGTCGGTGCGCTCCGACTCGCGGTTGCGCACGGGCGTGGCAGTGAGGAGGAGCACGCGCGCGTGGTGGGCGAGCGCGGCAACGCAGCGATAGCGCCGCGTGGAGGGCCGCCCCGCGCGATGGGCCTCGTCCACGATGAGGAATGCGGCGGGTGGAGGTCGCGAGTGGCGGCTCAGCGACTCGAATGAGTGGAAGGCGATCGGCACGCCGGCGCGACGGGCCGCGTCGTGCCACATCGCGCGGAGCGCCGCCGGCGCAAGGACTAGCGGGCGCCCCCGGTCGCGCGCCACGGCGAGGGCCACGAACGTCTTGCCCGACCCGGGCCGGTTCGCGAGCAGCGCCCCGCCGTACCGCTCGAGGGCCGTCCGCGCCAGGGCAGCCGCCCGCGCCTGTGCGGGCGTGAGCGCGATCTCCCCCAACCGCTCCGCGGCGCCGTCGTCGGCGCCGGCCGCGCGCGCCAGGCACGCGATCACGTCGGCGAGCGCAGGCACCACGTCATCAGGGGCTCCAGCCGGGAGAGCCGGACGCCGAACGCCCGGGCCACGGCCCTGGCGAGATCGTGCGCCGCAGGCGCGCTACCGCGCACTGCCGATTCGCCGAGTGGCGCGAGGATGCCCACCGCGCGATCCCACTTCGCGGGAATCGGGAGCCGGGCCATGGTCCAGCCGAGGAAGCGCCGGTAGCCGCCACGCGCCGGCTCGGCGAGCGCGCAGAGCCACGCCGCCACAGGCGCCGAATTCAGCAGGGCGGCGAGCGCGAGCGCGTCGGCCATCGCCGGCGCGAACGCCACGTAGCACGTGTTGAGGGGCACGCTCGGGTCGCCCGGCGCGAGGACCGCCGCGCGCGGCACGCGGCTGATGTCGCTCCACACCACGCGGGGACGCGAGGTGTCGGCCGCGTCGGTGCGGAACAGCGTCCAGTGCGGGCCACCGCGGGCCGCGTCGGCGCGCCGGTCCAGTGTTCGCCTCCATGCGCCCAGCCATTCTGCGGCGCGCGGAGGCAGCCCGTCGAGCGGCCGGCCGTCGGCGCGGTGGGTCCACAGGATGGCGCGGTCGTCGGCCGCCGTCGTCCACGGCCGCACGTGCTCGCCCTGCAGCACCGGCCGGAGCAGCGCGCGCTCGACGTCGTCCTCGCGGGTTCCGCTCCGCACCGGCCATGCGTGGCCCTCCGGCCCCGCGCCGCGCCAGCCGGGGCGCGGCGTGACCACGAACGCCTCGTTGCAGCCGGTCTTCACGCCGAGCTGCGGCGGGCCGAAGGCCGTGCGCGCCAGCGGCGTCCCGCGCGCGGCCAGGACGTCGAACGCCTCGCGCACTTCCCGCGGGAGCAGCAGCCACGGCGCACCGGGGGACTCGTCGAGGGGAATCCGCGCGAACTCGGTTTCCCACGCCAGGACGGCGTCGCGCCGGTGAACGACCCCGCGCACCGGCCTCCCGGCGGGCGCCGTGTCGTGCAGCTCCCGCCGGGCGACGAGCAGCGACGGATACACCACCGCGTCGAACGCGGCCGGCGACTCGCTCCAGTCCTCCAGTGCAACCACGCGGGCCTCCTCGCCGACGACCCGGCGGATTCCGCCCGCCGAGAGCGACGTCCAGAGTTTCGCCGGCACGAGGAAGCTCACGACGCCGCCGGGGCGCGCCACCTGGAGCCCCCGCTCGACGAACAACGCAGCCAGGTCAACCTGCGAGGCAAACCCGCGGGTGGCCCGCGCATCGCGGGCGCCGTCGTGCCACGCCGCCTCGCGCCAGCTGCGGAACCGGGACGCGAAGTCCGCGCGCAGCGCCGGGCTGATGCGATGGAGCCGCACCCAGGGCGGGTTGCCGAGCACGAGGTGGAACCCGCCGTCCGCGCCAACGTCGGCGAACTGCACCCGAAAGGCGAAGGGAAGCGCCCCGCCAGCCCGCAGTGCCGCCACGCGCCTTCGCGCGGCGCGCTGTGCATCGCGAAGGGCCACGAGTTCCGCGCGAACCTCGGCTGGGGGAGTCACGCGGCGGGCGAACAGGTCGCGGTCGCGGGCGGCGACGAGGAGGTCGCGGCGGCGAGCCGTGGCCACCTCGAGGTCGGATTGCGCCACGGCGAGCGACAGGCGCCGCTCCTCGGCGGCAAGGGCACGCGCCAGCGTACGCTTGCGTGGCCCGCTCGCCCGCACGTAGCGCGCGCGGAGCTGCGAGAGGCGTCCCCCGCCGATGCCGCTCAAGTCGCCTCGCGCCGCACCAGGCCCTGCGCCAAACGCCGTGCCGAATGCCGCGCCGCCGAGTGCGTCCCCCACCCGGATGTTGTGGTCGAGGTTCGGCAGCGGCGCCACGGCCATCCCGTCGCGGTCATCGGCGTCGATCACCACCGACAGCCAGAGCCTGAGCTCGCACAGCCACACGGCCATCGGGTTGACGTCCACGCCGAAGATGCACCGGGTGAGCACCTCGCGCCGCCGCACCGGCACGGGACGCAAGTCGCCGGCCTGGCCGCGGAGGTGGGCGAGTCGCTCGAGCATGTGCACCAGGAACGCGCCGCTGCCGCAGGCGGGATCGAGGATGCGGGCGCCACCGACGGTTTCGAGCAGCGCTGCACGCGCGGGCCGCGGAATCGGTTCGCCCGCGGCGGCCGCCGCGCGCACGACCTCCGGCACGCCCTCGGCGGCGAGCCACTCGTCCATCCCGGCCGACGCGACGCGCTCGAGGATCGCCAGCGGCGTGTAGAACGCGCCGGACTCCCGCCGCTCGTCCGACGCCATCAACGACTCGAACGCCCGGCCGAGCATCTCCGGGTCCACCGCCGCCTCGCTCCAGCTCGTGGACTCCTCGCGCGCCGTCACGCGGTAGCGGCCGAGGAGGTCGCATACCACGCGGCCGATGGCCGCGTCGGTGAACGATGCCGCGCCCCACCGCCGCTCGACGGGCGCCCGGGAAAAGAGTCCGCCGTTGAGGAACGGCACGCGCCCGAAGCGGCGCGAGGCCGCGGCCCGCCGGTCGGGCCGGGTGTTCAGCGTGCCGAAGAACAGCGGGTCGAGCACGCGGCGGTGCACGCCGCCGCCCGCGGCACAGCGCTCGTCGAACAAGCGGCGGAGGAACCCGCGGTCGCCATCGAGCCAGCCCTTCGCCTCGAGGAACGCGAGGAAGATGAGGCGCGACGCGCAGAGCAGGGCCAGCTCACGCCGTGGGCCGTCGGGGGCGCGTCCCGAGGCGGTGGCCGCGAGGTCGTTCACCGCACGTTCGAGCTCGCGGTAGAACCGCCGCGTGAGCGCGTCGCGGCCAAGGAGCTCGCGCCACCGC
>JAYEKC010000577.1:0-8367 GCA_034716715.1 Gemmatimonadota bacterium
GTCGCGGGCGCCCAGGACTGGGAGCCGGCGGACGCGGGCGCGTTCCATCATCTGCGCGACCTCATCCATCGAGGCGTCCGGCGTCACGGTGGCCAGCGGCGGCTTGGTCATGACTGCGGCGACGAAGCTGTCGAGCGGCATCCCACCGGCCACGCAGCGCACGGTGATGTCGCGATCCGTGACGACGCCGGCAAGCCGCGGCGTGGTCGTGTCCGCGAGAACGGGTAGGAACCCCATGTCGTGCTTGAGCATCAACTGGGCCGCGAAGCGCACGGTGTCCGTTTCCTTCACCGTGAACGGCGTGGCGGTCATGACGTCCTGGCGATCATGGCGACACCCTCCTGCCGGCGTTTGTGTGCGCGGCACAAGTCCTCCCCCGTATCCTGCCATGGAGTGCCCTCCACGGCTGTCGGCGGAAGTGCGGTCGGGCGGTACGGAAACGGCCTACGGGTCCTGATCGCAGCGCTGCCGCGTCCGAGCCTCGGGCGCGTGAGGGTTCGGCGGACGCCTCGTCGTCGTTCCTCAGGTGGTCGGCCGAGTCGTTTGGCGCCGATACTTCGGGCAAGGTGTTGAAGGGAGGCACATGAGACGCACGCTCCGAACGATCATCGTCGCCTCGGTCGTTGCCGCCGCGGCGGGATGCTACTATCTGGCCGGTCCAGTGCCCGGGGTGATCTACGTGTCCATCGGGCCACCCGTGCCGCCGACCGAGGTGATCCTTGCATCCCCCGGGCCGAGGTATGTGTGGCGGCCGGGTCATTGGCGATGGGACGCGCGGACGTATGTATGGGTGCCCGGCGTGTGGGTCGAGACCGCGTCGGGATACCACACCTGGGTTCCCGGACGTTGGGCGCACGACCGCCACGGGTGGTACTGGATCGAGGGACACTGGCGATAGCCGGTTGCGGCCGAGGTGTACTCAGCCGGGCAGCGGCGTCCCATCGCCGTGCGGTTGGGTCGGGTGATGCGGCGTGCGCCTACGGCTGGTGGTTCCAGGGGAAGTCCGCCACGCCGCCCCGGCAGCACGTGGGTACTTCGGCCCGCAGCAGGGCAAGTGCGCGAGTCGCCTTGGTGAGGAAATCGCGCGTCGCCGGCACCTCATGGACGCGCGGATGCGCAGACCAGATCTCCGCCAGGCGCTCGTCGATGACCGCAGCCTGACGGGCGTCCTCGACGCGCAACGGGTTCTCGTGGTCGTATCCGCCTTCGAGGGAAGGCGTGCGCAGGTGGATCACCGCGTCGTAGCGGCGCAACTCGCCGGCGAGGGTCGTCCCGACCGCCGTGAAGAGGTCGCCCTCGCCGATCCAGTATGCCGTGCCATCGACAGTGCCGCGATCGCAAAGCACGACTGCCGCGTTCTGATGGTCGGTGATGCGTTCGAGTTCGCGCTGCACGTGAAAGATCGCACGCTGGCCCGCCTGCCTCACGATGGGGTCATCGCCCCGTGGGAATCCACCGCCGAACACGATGCCGGCGGCCTCGGGCAACCGCACGACGTGCCGGCAGAAGAACAGCCGGATCAGCTCGAGGACAGCCGTCTTCCCCGATCCGGGGCCTCCCGTGAGCACGACGCGCTTTCGGGCATGCTGGGCGGTGCAGTCGCAGGGTTTCATCGGTCAGGCACGGCAGGAGCGAGCGGCGTGAGGGTACCCTCTGAAAAGAAACGCGCTGCACGCCCCACGCGCGTGAGGGTTCGGCGGACGGCCGCGTGGCGTTTCCGCTGGCAGCCTGGGCGCGTCGTGCGGCAGAGTTTGCCGAGAGACGACTGCGACCGGGGTGGAAGGCAATGCGACTCCCGATGGCGGGCATTACAACGGTCAGCGTCTTTGCGGGCCTGCTGGGGGGGCAGGCGCTGTTCGCGCAGGAGGCCGGGCGGACGCGCGAACCCACCGTTCGCGTTCCGATCCTCGTCTATCATCACGTCCAGGACCACGCGGTCGACGACGTGAGAACCCAGCGCATCCTGGCCGTCCCCCCCACGGCGTTCGATGCACAAATGGCGACCCTGCGCGACGCCGGCGTTCAGGTGGTGACGCTTGGACGGCTCCTCGATGCAATCGACGGGCGCGACACGATCCCGGGTCCCGCCGTCGTGCTCACGTTCGACGACGGCTGGGCGTCGCAGTTCGCCAACGCGCTTCCCGTCCTGCGCCGGTACGGCTACTCGGCTACGTTCTTCATCTACACCGCCCCGATCGGGCGCGACCAGGGCTTCATGACCTGGGACGAGGTGCGCGCGCTGCGCGACGCCGGGATGGAGATTGGCGGACACACGCGCACCCATCAACACCTGCCGCAAATGCGCGACACGGCCGAATTGCGCGACGAGATTGCCGGGGGACGCGAGGTACTCGAACGCGAGCTGCGGGCGCCCGTCACGGCGTTTGCCTACCCCTTCGGCGAATGGACCTCACGGGAGGAGCAGGTCGTGCGAGAGGCGGGCTTCCGCTCGGCCCGGACCGTGGACGGTGGGCGGATCAATGGCCCAGCCGACCGGTACGCGCTGCACGCGGTGCAGGTGTCGGATGATATGGACGCGTTCCGGCGGATCGTGGGAGCTGGTCGGACGGCCACCGGAAGGAACGCCGTGGCCGCCAGCGGCCCGAAGGGAACCGGCCCCGAGTTGCCGGGATGGCGGTGACCGCCTGATCGAGGCGGCCGGCAGCACATAGATTGGAGTGCAGCCCCCACACCCTCAAACATCCAGCGTAGGGGACAGCGTGGCGGCTCCGGCACCAGCGACGCGACCAGCACGGGACGCCACCGCCGTCGCGGCCCGCACCGGACGACTGGCGGAAATCGCCGTACTCGACGCGGACGCCGCCCTCTCGGCCCTTGGCTCGACCCGCGCCGGGCTGACGGACGACGAGGCCCTCGCCCGCCGCGAGCAGGTGGGACCGAACGCCATCGCCCACGAGAAGCCGCCGGCATGGTACGCGCAGCTCTGGCATGCGTTCCTCGTGCCGTTCAACGTCGTCCTCGCCGTGCTGGCGACGCTCTCGGCGGCCACCGGCGATCGCGAGGCCGCGATCATCATCGGGTTGATGGTGCTCCTCAGCACGGGGCTGCGATTCGTGCAGGAATTCCGGTCGAGCCAGGCCGCCGAGGCCCTCCGTGCGATGGTGCGCACGCGGGCAACCGTGGAGCGCCACGGCGACGAGTTCGTCCCGGAATCCACGCCCGCCCTCCGCCGTCGCGAGATCTTGATGGACGACCTCGTTCCCGGCGACATCGTGTACCTGTCGGCGGGCGACATGGTGCCGGCCGACGTCCGCGTGCTGGCGGCGAAGGACCTTTTCGTGAGTCAGGCGGCGCTGACCGGCGAGGCGCTCCCGGTCGAGAAGGCGGACCGCCAGCCGCCGGGGACGGCCCCGGCGAGCCTGCCCGACCTGACGGCGGTCTGCTTCATGGGCACCAGCGTCGTGAGCGGCACGGCGACCGCCGTGGTCGTGGCGACCGGCAATCGGACCGTGGTGGGCGGAATGGCCCGCGGGCTCGTCGGCCAGCGCGCCGTAACCGCGTTCGACGTCGGCGTGCGGCAGGTGAGCTGGCTCCTGATCCGCTTCATGCTCGTGATGGTGCCGGTGGTGTTCCTGCTCAACTGGCTCACGAAGGGGAATCCGCTGGAGGCCTTCCTCTTCGGGCTGGCCGTGGCCGTGGGGCTCACGCCCGAGATGCTCCCGATGATCGTGACCACGAACCTCGCCAAGGGCGCGGTCACGATGTCGAAGCACAAGACCATCGTGAAGCGCCTCAACGCCATCCAGAACTTCGGCGCGATGGACGTGCTCTGCACGGACAAGACGGGCACGCTCACGCAGGACAAGGTCGTGCTGGAGCGCCACGTGAACGTCGTGGGCGAGGAGGACGACTGGGTCCTCGCGATGGCATACCTCAACTCGTACTACCAGACGGGGCTGAAGAACCTGCTCGACGTCGCCGTGCTGGAGCCCGGCGAGATCCATCGCGAGCTCGCGCTCGACAAGGCGTACGGCAAGGTGGACGAGATTCCGTTCGACTTCTCGCGGCGCCGCATGTCCGTCGTGGTGGACCACGAGGGCCGCCAGCACCAGCTCATCTGCAAGGGCGCCGCCGAGGAGATCCTGGCCGTCTGCACCCACGTGCACGACGAAGACCGGGTCACGCCGCTCGATGACATCACGCTGGAGGACGCCCGCGAGGTGGTGGCGGAGATGAACGAGGACGGGTTCCGGGTGGTCGCCGTGGCGTACCGCGACTACGAGCCACGCACGGGGCCGTATCACGTGGCCGACGAGTCGGGCCTCGTGCTGGCCGGCTTCATCGGCTTCCTCGACCCGCCCAAGGAGACGGCCGCCCCGGCGCTGCGGGCCCTCGCCGCGCACGGCGTGGCGGTGAAGATCCTCACGGGCGACAACGACCTGGTGTCGCGCAAGATCTGCCGCGACGTGGGGCTCGACCCGGGGCGCATCGTGCTCGGCGCCGAGATCGCCGGCCTCGACGATGCCGCGCTCGGCGCCCTCGCCCGCGAGACCGTCGTGTTCTGCAAGCTCGCGCCCGACGACAAGGTGCGCATCGTGCGCGCCCTCAAGGCCGCCGGCCACGCCGTGGGGTTCATGGGCGACGGCATCAACGATGCCGGCGCCCTCCGCGCCGCCGACGTCGGCATCTCGGTGGACTCGGCGGTGGACATCGCCAAGGAGTCGGCCGACATCATCCTCCTCGAGAAGAGCCTGCTCGTGCTCGAGGAGGGCGTCGTGGAGGGACGGCGCACGTTCGGCAACACCATCAAGTACATCAAGATGGCCGCCAGCTCGAACTTCGGGAACGTGTTCAGCGTGCTCATTGCGAGCGCGTTCCTGCCGTTCCTCCCCATGTTGCCGGTGCAGATGCTGATCCAGAACCTGCTGTACGACGTGTCGCAGACGGCGATCCCCTTCGACGACATGGACGCCGAGTACCTCGCCGTGCCGCGGCAATGGCGCGCCGACGACATCGGGCGGTTCATGGCGCTCATCGGCCCGATCAGCTCGATCTTCGACGTCGTCACGTTCGTCGTGCTCTGGTACGTGTTCGGCGCCAACACGCCGGCGCGGGCGCCGCTGTTCCAGGCAGGGTGGTTCGTCGAGGGCCTGCTGTCCCAGACGCTGATCGTGCACATGATCCGCACGGCAAAAGTGCCGTTCATCCAGAGCCGGGCCGCCATGCCCGTCCTGGTGATGACGGCTGTGGTGATGGCCATCGGCATCTGGATTCCGTTCACGGGCTTCGGTGCCGCGACCGGGTTCGAGCCGCCGCCGCCCGCGTACTTCGCCTTCCTGCTCCTGATCCTGGTGTCGTACACGACGCTCACGCAGGTCCTGAAGGGCCGGTACATCCGGCGGTTCCGTACGTGGCTCTGAAATGCCAGGCGCAGGCGCCCGCCGCCCAGCCAATGTTGGGAATTCCGGGCCAGTGTGGACATCGCGGTGCACAATCCCCGACTTGTGCACATCCCGGCTGGCCGCTGTGAGGGTTTCCCCTCTATTGCGGGATGGCCAGACTACCTATCGTGGCCGTGCGCTTGCGAGACGGTCTCTCGTGAGCGGTGCCATCCTCAGGGACGCCGACGGATGGTCGCGCGGAGGGGTTCGGCAACTCCGTGCAGGTTGTGAGGTCGCTGGACACAACTGAGGCTCCCACGAACGGGAGCGCCTGAGTCGGGGCCGTCCGACGAGGGGAAGCGTCGCGAATCGGCCGTGCATCGTACGGCGAGTCGAAACGAGTGATTCGCGCCGCGCCAGCGGGTTGAAGGCCTTCGCACGAAGACAGCGATGCTGTCGGTGCGAGGGCCTTCGCTTTTTCCTGAAGTCGTGATTCCGCAAGTGTGTGTGTCCGGCATTCTCCCTCCGCGGATTCGCCATTTCCCCACGGCGAGCACCGGGGGCGCGGCGCATGGATGAGGCAGGTAGTGACGGGGGTGGGATTCGTGGGCGTGACGCAAGCATCGCCGGGCACGGAGCCGCGCGTCGTGGGCAACGCAGAGATTGCCGATCGCTTCGACGCCGTGGCGGACCTCCTCGAAGCGCAGCGCGCCAACCAGTTCCGCGTGCAGGCGTGGCGCAGCGGCGCGGCGACCCTTCGACGGCTGGGCCGGCCCGTCGCCGACGTACTGCGCGACGAGGGGCTGGCGGGTCTCGAACGGCTTCCCGCGATCGGGAGCTCGCTCGCGCGCGCCATTCGCGAGTTGGTCGAGTCGGGGCGCCTCTCGACACTCACGCGACTGCGCGGTGCGGCGGATCAGCTGGCCGCGCTCGCCTCCGTCGCCGGCATCGGGCACGGGCTGGCCCAGCGCATCCATGATGCGCTGGGCATCACGACACTGGAGGAGCTGGAACTCGCGGCACACGACGGCCGGCTCGCGGACGTCCCGGGCTTTGGCGGGAAGCGCGTTGCCGGCGTGCGGGACGTGCTCGCCGAGCGGCTACGCCGCCGCCGGCAGGCATCGGCATCCGCCGTGCGGGGTCCGGCCGCACCGCCGGTGTCGGAGCTCCTGGACGTCGACCACGAGTACCGCACCCGCGCCGAGATGGGTGAACTGCCGACCATCGCGCGGCGTCGGCACAACCCCGGGCGACTCCGATGGCTTCCGGTGCTGCATGCATCACGCGGCTCTCGACACTACACCGCACTGTTCTCCAACACGGCGAATGCGCACCGGCTCGGCCGCACGACCGACTGGGTGGTGCTGTACTACGACGATCACGACGGCGAGCGGCAATGCACCGTCGTCACGGAGACTTCGGGCTCACTGGCGGGGCGGCGCGTGGTGAGGGGCCGCGAAGAAGAGTGCCGTGTGCACTACGCGCGCACGCTGGCGTAGCGTACATGGCGCCGTCCGGAGGCGTTCCTTCAGGGCGGTGGCTGCCGGAGGTTGAGGGGCACGAACGTGCCGTCGTCCACCTTCCCGTCGCGCACCCGGTACACCGTCACGCCTGAGGGGAACGGAAGCACGCCCGATCCGCCTTGTCCCACCACCGCCGCGGTCTGGTAGAAACGCGTCGGGATACCGGCGAACTTCAGCTGCTCGCGCACGTGCATGTGGCCGCCGAGCGCGATGGGCAGGCGCTCGAGCCCGATGGCGGCGAGGACTTCCCTGGCGTTCGACACGGTGTGCCGGAACTGCGCCTTGCCGTTCACCGTGATCACGGTGGGGGCGGGTGGCGCGTCGGTGTAGCCGTTCACGCTCTCGAGCGACGTGAAGAACGGGATGTGCTGGAACGTCACGACCGGCATCGTCGCCGGGATGGTGGCGAGGTCGCGCTTCAGCCACTCGACCTGCAGGCTGTCCACGTGCCCGTAGTACCACTGGTCGTTGATGTCCACCGAGTTGAGCCCAACGAAGTGGACGCCGCCGTACGTGAACGAGTAGTAGTCGGGTCCGCGGTAGTGGCGGTACATCGCCCGGCCGTAGAGCGGGTGCGACACGCTCACGTGCGACTTGTCGCGCTCGATGCCGAAGTTTTCGTGGTTGCCCGGTACCGTCCACACCGGCCCGCGGAAACCGGCAATCTCCCGCGCGAACAGCTCGTAGTAGCCCGCGGCCTCGGCTTCTCCGACCCGTAACGCGTCGCGCACGAGGTCGCCGGTGATGATCGTGAAGGCCGGTTTCACCGAGTCCACGATGGCACGGAAGCGCTCCATCCGGTGCACGACCGGCGGTGCGACGTGCGTGTCGGACCCGTGCACGAACGTGAACTGCGTGACCTTCGCCGTTGGCGCCAGCGCGAAGGTCGCCGTGCCTGCCGTGTCGGGCTGCCAGAACCGCGTTGCCGCGCGATAGCCGTCGGGGACGCTCACGAACACGATGCCGGACGATCCGCGTGCGATGCGGTACGCGCCGGACGCATCCGTACCGACCACATCGCCCTGGTTCGAGACGACCACGCCCGGGATGCCGCGCTCGCCCGGGTCGCGCACGCCGTTGCCATTGGAGTCCACGAACACGACGCCCGTCACGGCGCCGGCCTGCGCCCCCGCGAGGGAGGCGCAGGCCGTGAGTGCGCCGAGCAGGCGCAGCGGGGCGCTACTCACCCGGATGGTACGTGCGCTCGGTGTGCCCCTTGAGCTGGTTCGGGTAGAAGTACACGGGCCGCAGGTTGCCCGTGACGAACCGCTCGGCCTGGTCGTTGAAGTGCTTCGAGTTCACGTCGCCGCTCTCGCCGCCCGCGGTCACCGCGATGGCGCGCACGCTGTCCTTCCCGAACTCCACGACCGCCACGAAGCTGTTGCCGCTCGTCCCGTACCACTTCCTGGTGTTCGGGTAGGGCCGGGCGCCATATGACGCGAGCGAGCCGTACGTCGCCGACGGGAACCCCACCGAGATGCTCGGCTTCGAGTCGTCGAACT
>JAYEKC010000578.1:0-1632 GCA_034716715.1 Gemmatimonadota bacterium
CGGCGTTCATCGCGTACGGGCGCGCGGTGCTGCACCCGCTCGGGTGAGCCGTGCCGGATCCGCTCGTCGACGTTGCGGGGCTGACGCGCCGCTTCGGCGCCCGCACGGCGCTTGATGCCGTCACGTTCTCCATGCAACCCGGCGCCGTCCACGGACTGATCGGCGTCAACGGGGCCGGCAAGACTACGCTCATCAGGCACCTGCTCGGCCTCCTTCGCGCCGAGTCCGGCACGGTGCGCGTTTTTGGCCTCGACCCGGTGGCTGAGCCCGTCGCCGTCCTTTCGCGCGTTGGCTACCTGTCGGAGGAAAATGACCTGCCCGGCTGGATGCGCGTGGACGAGCTGATCCGGTATTCGCGCGCGTTCTATCCCGCCTGGGACGACTCCTACGCCGAGGAGTTGCGCCAGGCCTTCGCGCTCGACCCCGCAGCCACCGTCAAGACGCTGTCGAGGGGCCAGAAGGCGCGGCTCGGTCTGCTCCTCGCCCTCGCGTTTCGCCCGCCGCTCCTCGTCCTCGATGAGCCGTCGTCGGGGCTCGACCCCGTCGTGCGCCGCGACATCGTGGGCGCGGTGATCCGGTCCGTGGCCGACGAGGGCCGGACGGTGCTCTTCTCGTCGCACCTGCTCGACGAGGTGGAGGAGGTCGCCGATCACGTGACGATGATTGACCACGGCCGGATCCTGGTGAGCGGCCCGCAGGCGGAGGTCCGGGAGTCGCATCGCGTGGACGGGCGTACGCCGTCGCTCCATGAGATCTTCGTCGCGCAGGTTGGGCGGCCCGCGGCGGCGCCGCAGGGCTGACGCGTGCGCTCCCCCGCCGCCGCGATCGTCTGGTCTTTCGGCCGCCGGCACCGGGTGGGGTTCGCCGCGATCGGACTCGCCCTGCTCTGGCAGGTGGTCATCAAGCTCGCGACGATCGCCCGCGGGTTCCCGTTCAGCCTCGACGCTCCCGAGAGTTTCGCGCTCGTGGTGAGCGTACCGATGTCGTTCGCGTTCTTCTACCTCGTGGCCGTGTTCACGTTCGGCCTCGACGGCGACCTCGCCGCCCGCGAGTCGCTCTATCCCGCGCGCATGCTCACGCGGCCCGTGTCCACCACGGCGCTCGCCTGGTGGCCGATGGGCCTCGGCACCGCGTGCGTCGCGACGCTCTGGACCGTGACGCGCGTGCTCGGCGCGTGGCCGCCATCGCTCGAGGTGCCCGTGCTATGGCCCGGGCTGCTGGCCGTGGTGCAGCTCGCGTGGGCGCAGGCGTTCATGTGGATGCCGTATTCCGTGCGCGGCATGCGCGTGGCCGTCGCCGCGCTCTGGCTGGCCGCGATCGACACGGTAGCGCTCCTGGCCGTGTACGTGACGGCGTCCGAGCCGGTGATGGCGGCGTTCCTCGTCCCGCAGTTGCCGCTGGCGTATTTCCTCGCCCGGCACGCGGTGGCCCGCGCCCGGCGCGGCGACGTTCCCGAATGGCGTGGCGCGCTGGTCCGCGCATTCCGCACCGCGAACGCGGCCGCACCGGCGCCGCCGTTCGCGTCCGCGGCCGCCGCGCAAGCGTGGTTCGAGCGGCGGCGCGGCGGCGTGTCACTTCCCGCGTGGGTGGCGATCCTGCTCCCGCTCGAGTTGGCGCTGCTCTGGGCGGTGG
>JAYEKC010000579.1:0-1051 GCA_034716715.1 Gemmatimonadota bacterium
GCGGCAGTCGGAGCGTGGGCGCGGCGATGAGTTGCTCGGCGCCCAGCCCGCCGGCGAGGGCGACGTCAGCCTCATCCATCTCAGGGGGTGCCCCCCCGGCGAGGTCGATCGCCGGGCCGAGAGCCCACGCCCGGTCGCCCAGGGACTCGCGCAGCTGTCGCGTCAGCGCGGCGGCGTCGTCGGGACGCGACTGCCCGGCGGCGTGGTGGAGCGCTACGAAGTCCGCGGGGCCCGCCAGCGCGCTGCCGGCCGCCGCCACGGTGTCCGCCGCCCAGGGCGGCGCCAGAAGCAGCACGCGCGTGAGTGCCTCCCCCACCGAGAGCTGGGCCGTGGCCGCGTCGGCGGCGGGGATGCGGACCGCGTGCATCTGCAGGTCGAGCGGGCGGAGCTGGGCCAGCTCCTCGTGCGCGGGTGGCGTGGAGAGCCACGCGGCGCCGAGCGCGGGGAAGCTCGGGGTGACCTCAACGGTCAGCGGCGCGGCGGTGTCCTCGCCTCGGGAGCGGAAGGTCATGCACACGCGCCGGCGCCCGAGGAGCAGCGACTGCACGGAAGCCCTGAAGACCGTGGTGCCGCCTGCGGCGATGGGCACGGTGCGCTCGGGGACGAACGTCCCGGGGGGTCCCGCGACCCCGACCGTAAGCTCGCGTTCGCGGGTCGATCGGCTGTGAACTGCGAGGCGGACGGCACCCCGGTGCCCGCGCGCGGCGGTCACCTCCGCGGGCATCACAATCTCCAGCCCGGCGCAGTTAACGAGCCGCTCCACGGTGCCGGCCACCGGGCGCTCGATCGCGTCCAGCAGGCCCCGCGGCTCCCACCCCGGCGGGAGGTCTTCCGAGAACACGGGGGCCTCGCCGGGTTGCGGGGCCTCCGGCGCATCTGCCGGCTCCAGCGCGATCCGGTCGATGTGCCACGCGCCCGGTCCCTGCACGCCCACGCAGACACGCGCCTGAGCGCCCGGCGGCGCGAGGAGCTCGGCGCTGATGGCCCGCCAGCTTCCGCCCACGGCGTCCGCGGGGACGGCGGCCTGCGGCTGGAGCTCCCGCCCCGGCGC
>JAYEKC010000579.1:1061-1630 GCA_034716715.1 Gemmatimonadota bacterium
TCTACCGGTCGCGCGCGCAATGTCAGCGTCTGCCAGCCGTGGGCGGGGACGGCCTCGGCGACGACCCAGCCGTCCGCGATGCGCAGCGCCCGTCTGCCGGTCGCTCCGGGCGCCTGCTCCGGGGTCGCGGTGGCGGCGGAGGCCGTCCAGCCGTCGAGGCCTTCCTCGAAGCCGGGGTTGATGATCTGCGCGGCGCCGGCCGGGAGGCAGATGGCCAGCGCAAGGGCGAGCAATGCCCAGGTTGCCGCGGCACCGTGACGTGTCATCACACTTCTGTCACACTCCGGCGCGTTCGAAGATCGCCTCGTAGAGGTTGCGCCACGCGATGGCCAGCGCGATCAATGTGATGACCGCGCCGAGGGCCAGCGCGCCCGCGGCTGAGCCGGCGACGACGGTGTCGGCGGCGGCGTCGCGCTCCTGCGCCGCATGCTCGGCGGCCGTGGCGGTGGACGCCTCCACGCTGCCGCTGCGCTCGGCGGCCGCCAGCATGTCCCGGATGGGGCGCGGCAGGGCGTTCATCTGTGCCAGCGCCTCGGCCAGCGATCGGCCGTGCCGGATGCGCATCGCGG
>JAYEKC010000580.1:0-8283 GCA_034716715.1 Gemmatimonadota bacterium
GCGGCCGCGGGCGCCCGCGCGCGCCGGCGTGTACTTCTGGCGGCGCGGAACGGCACGCGGCGCCGCCCTCGTGGTGAATCCCGAGGTCGCCGAGAGCGACCTCGCGCGGATGAGCGCGGCGCAGCTCGCCGCGCAATTCGCCGGCGGGCCGGTGGACGTGAATGCCGAAGAGCCGAAGTGGCTCGCGACGGTGTTCGCCGTAGGCGGACGGCGGGCGCTCGAGGGCACGCTGCTCGTGGCCGCGGCCCTGCTGCTTGTCGCCGAGGCGGCGGTCACACGCGCGGCGCGCGACACGTCGGAGGAACCGGACTAGATGGCCCTGCCCGCGCTCCTCGACCGGATCGCGGCCCTCCCGTCGTTCGCGCGGCTGACGGCGACGCTCCCCGCCCGGACGGGAACGGTGCGCGTGTCCGGGCTTCCCGGGTCGGCCGACGCCGTGCTCGTCGCGGCCCTGGCCGCGCGCCAGCCCACCCGCCTCATCGTCGTGCTCACCGATCACGTGGGCGATGCGGAGCGCTGGCTGGCCGACCTCAACGCCGTGCGCGGCGACGCGGGCCTCTCGCTCTACCCGCCGCGCGAGGGGTTCGGCGAGGTCGAGCCACACGCCGAGGTAGCCGGCGAGCGGGTGGAGTCGTTGCACCGCCTCGCCGGGGGCGCCGTGCGCGTGCTCGTCACCACCGCACGCGCCGCGATGGAGCGCACGCGGCTGCCGCGCGCCCTGGCCGATTCGCGCCTCGAGGTCACGCGCGGCGCGTCGCTGCGCATCGCCGACCTCACGGCGCACCTCGACCGCGTGGGGTTCGCGCGCGTGCCACTGGTGGAGGACGTCGCGCAGTACGCGGTGCGCGGCGGCATCGTGGACATCTACGGCTTCGGGATGACGGCGCCCGTGCGCCTCGAGTTCTGGGGCGACGACGTGGCCGAGATTCGCGCGTTCGACCTGTTCACCCAGCGGTCGCTGGGGGCGGCCGAGCGCGTCGTCGTGCTCCCGGTGGAGACGACGGCCGCCGCCGACGACGCGGCGGGGGAGCGCACGAGCCTTCCGGCGCTGTGGCCTCCCGACACCCTCGTGGTGCGCGCGGCCGGTACGCACGTGCAGCCCGAGCTGGCCCGCACGTGGGAGGAGGCGTCGCACCACGCCGACCTGGCGCGCCGCCGCGGCGAGGACGTGGCCGGCCGCGACGCGCTGTTCGAGCCGCCCGACGTCACGCTGGGGCGCCTCGCCGCCTTTCCGACCGTCGAGATCGTGCCGTACGGCGCGGCGGAGGACGACGGATCCGCGGGCGACGTGGTGCACTTCCCGCTGCGCGCGCCCGAGACGATCGACCGGAACATGGACCGGCTGGGCGTGCTCGTCCGGGACGGCATGCCGACGGTCATCCTCTGCGACAACGCCGGGCAGGCCGAGCGGCTGGACGAGCTGCTCTCCGTGCGCGGCACCCCGTCGCCCGCCGGCATCGCGATCGGCGTGCTCGGCGGCGGGTTCGTCGTGCCCCCCGAGGGCGGCGACCAAGCCACCGGACTCCGGGTGCTCACGGACCACGAGGTGTTCCGGCGCGAGCGGCGGCTCCGGCGCGCCCGCCGCTACGCCACGGGGACGGCCCTCGAGTCCGTCACGGCGCTGCAGAGCGGCGACTTCGTGGTCCACCTGGAGCACGGCGTCGGCATCTACCGCGGCTTGTCCACCATCTACCAGGGCGAGACCACGCTCGAGGTGGTGGTCATCGAGTACGAGGGCGGCGACCGGCTGAACGTGCCGCTGTACCGCCTCGACCAAGTGGAACGGTACCGGGCCGCGGCCGACGTCTCGCCCGACGCGCCGGCGCCGCGCCTGCACCGCCTCGGCGGGAAGAAGTGGCAGGCGCAGCGCGACAAGACGCGGCAGGCGATCCACGAGATGACGGGCGAGCTCCTCGACCTCTACGCCCGCCGCAAGGTGGCCAGCCGCCCGCCGCACGTGCCCGACGCCGCGTGGCAGCGCCAGCTCGAGTCGAGCTTCCTGTTCGAGGACACGCCCGACCAGGTGAAGGCCACCGAGGACGTGAAGCGCGACATGGAGGCGTCGCGGCCCATGGACCGCCTGCTCGTGGGCGACGTGGGCTACGGCAAGACGGAAATCGCCGTGCGCGCCGCCTTCAAGGCGGTGCAGGGCGAGCGGCAGGTCGCGGTCCTCGTCCCCACGACGGTCCTTGCCGAGCAGCACCGCCGGACGTTCAGCGAGCGGTTCGCCGACTTCCCCGTGCGCGTGGCCGTGCTCAGCCGGTTCGCGACGCCGAAGGAGCAGGCCGCGACGCTGGCCGACGTGAAGGCCGGCGGGGTGGACGTGATCATCGGTACGCACCGCCTGCTCTCGCCGGACGTCGCGTTCAAGGCCCTGGGCCTGGTGATCGTGGACGAGGAGCACCGCTTCGGCGTGAAGCACAAGGAGCGCCTGAAGCAGCTGCGCCTCGAGACCGACGTCCTCACGCTCACGGCCACTCCCATCCCGCGCACGCTCCATCTCTCCCTCGCCGGGCTGCGCGACATGACGCTGATGCAGACCCCGCCGCGCGACCGGTCGCCGGTGCTCACGTTCGTCGAGCCATGGGACGACGGCCTCATCGAGGAAGGCGTCACCCGCGAGCTCGACCGCGGCGGCCAGGTGTTCTTCGTCCACAACCGGATCGAGACCATCGACGGCGTGGCCGACCACGTGCGCCGCCTCGTGCCCCGGGCCCGCGTGGCCGTGGGCCACGGCCAGCTGCGCGAACGCGACCTGGAGCGCGTGATGACGCAGTTCGTGGACGGCGAGGTGGACGTCCTGGTCTCGACGCTGATCGTCGAGAGCGGCCTCGACGTGCCAAACGCGAACACGATGTTCGTGAGCCGCGCCGACCATCTCGGCCTCGCCCAGCTCTACCAGCTGCGCGGACGCGTGGGGCGCTCGCACCGCCGCGCCTACTGCTACCTGCTCGTGCCCGACAACGTGGACGAGAACGCCGAGCGCCGGCTCAAGGTCCTCGAGCACCACACCGAGCTCGGCGCGGGCTACCGGATCGCCCTCAAGGACCTCGAGATGCGCGGGGCGGGGAACCTCCTGGGGCCGGAGCAGTCCGGCTTCGTCCATGCCGTGGGGTTCGACCTCTACCTGCGGATGCTCGACGAGACCGTCCGCCGGGTGATGCGGGGCGACGACACGCCGCCGCCCCAGCCCGCCGACGTGTCGCTCGACCAGCCGGCCTACCTGCCCGACGATTACGTCGAGAGCCCGGCGGCCAAGCTCGACATCTACCGGCGCCTGACCCACGCCCCGGACGCCGCGGCCATCGCCGAGGTCCGGGCGGAGGTCCGTGACCGGTTCGGCTCGCTGCCGGCCGAGGCCGAGCGCTATTTCGCCCTGGCGGAGCTCCGCCAGCTCGGCGCGCCGCTCGGCATCGAGGGCGTGCTGGTGCGCGGCGACGAGGCCCGCATTAACTTCCGGGCCGATGCGCTGCCGCGCCTGAAACCGCTGTCGGCCGCCTTCCGGGACGTCCAGTTCCAGGTCGATGTGCGGCGACTCCAGCCCCTCTCCCTGAAGCTCACCCGACTCGGTGGGTCGGCCCTGCTCGACGGGCTGTTGCACGCGCTTCGAACAATCGCAACATCCTGATGGTATCACCGATGGGCGCCCGTCCGGCGCCAGGCCGTGCCCCGGACCCGCCCTCCAACCCCGATCGATTCATGTTCCGTCGTCGCGCCGCCCTCGTCGCGTTCACGCTGTCTGCCGCCGCATGCGGCAGCCTCAAGGACGCCCTGACCAACCACGTGGATGTCGCGGCGCGCGCGGGTGCGCGCGAGCTCTCCGCCACGCAGCTCGCGCAGATGATGACCGACGGGCAGATGCCGCCCCGCAAAGACCTCGCGTCGGCCGTCGCGAACCTCTGGGTCAGCTACCAGCTGCTGGCGCAGGCCGCCGCCCGGGGCGACACGCTCGCCGACGACGCCACCGCCGACCAGGCGATGTGGGCCCAGGTGGCCCAGCGCCGCCTCCAGAAGCTCGAGGACCAGATGGGGGCCAAGTTCGCCAACGCGGACCCCGGCAACGCCGAGGAGGCGTACAACCGTGGCGACCTCCTCGTCGCGCGCCACATCCTCATCTCGGCCGACAAGAACACGCTCAAGCCGGCGCAGATCGACTCCGCCCGCAAGGTGGCCGACAACGTCCGCAAGCAGGTCACCCCGGCGAACTTCGTCGCCATGGTCAAGCGCTACAGCGGCGACCCCGGGTCGAAGGACAAGGGCGGTGAGTACGTGTTCCCCGCCGGCCAGATGGTGCCCGAGTTCGAGCAGGGCACGCGTGCGCTGAAGCCGGGCGAGATCTCCAACCCCATCCAGACCCAGTTCGGCTTCCACATCATCTACCGCGAGCCGTACGCCGAGGCGCGCGACAAGTTCGACACGGCCTACAAGTCCGTCGCCCGGCAGCACGCCGAGAGCACCTGGATCGCCGGCGTCGAGAAGGCGGGCACCGTGAAGGTGAAGGACGGGGCGGCGCAGATCGTCAAGGCGATCGCGACCGACCTCGACGCGTACCGCGGCAACCGCACCGTGCTCGCCACGGGGCGCGGCGTGGACCTCCGCGCCTCGCGCGTGGCCAATTGGATCGCCGCGTTCCCGCCGCAGATGCGCGCCCGCCAGCAACTCCAGCAGGCGCCCGATTCCGTCCTGCCTGACTTCCTGCGCAGCCTCATGCGGAACGAGCTGCTCCTCAAGGTGGCCGACAGCGCGAAGATCGAGCTCAGCCCGGACGAGATCGCTCAGGTGCGCGCGGCCTTCCGGTCGTCGGTCAAGAACTCGATGGCCGGGCTGGGCATCCTGCCCTCGCAACTCGGCGACAGCGCGCAGGGCGGCACCGACCGGCCCACGCTGGCGTCGAACCGCGTGAACTCGTACCTCGCGCGCCTGGTCAAGAACGAGGCCCAGTTCGTTGACATCTCCGAGCCGGTCGCGCTCGCCTTGCGCGCCAAGTACACGGGGGGCGTCAATGACTCCGGCCTCGAGCGCGCCGTCACCCTCGCCACCGAGATGAAGGCCAAGGCCGACTCGGCGGCCAACGCGGCGATGCCGCCCACGGCCGTCCCGATGCCCGGCGCCGCAGGGGCGCCGTCCCCGGCTGCGCCCCCGGCCGGTGGGGCCGTGCCACCGGCGACCAAGAAGCCGTAATGACGTCGAGACGCTCGCACCGGCTGGTGGTGCTCGCCGTCGCGCTGGGCGCGGCGGCGGGCGCCCCGGTCTCCGTGGGCGCGCAGGTGCAGGAAACGGCCGGCGTCCATGTGCTCGACCGCGTGGTGGCCGTCGTCAACAACCGGCCGATCATGCTCAGCGAGGCCCTCGAGGAGGTCAACACCCGGCGTCAGCAGGGCATGCAGTTGCCCCGTGATTCCGCGGGTCAGGCGTCGCTGCTCCGCCAGGTGATCAGCGACCTGATCGACATCGAGGTGGTCCTCAACGTCGCCGCCCAGTACAAGGCCGAGGTCAAGGACGAGGATGTCGTCAAGCAGGTTGAGGACCAGTACGACAAGGTCCGCAACCAATTCAAGACCGAGACGGAGTTCCGCGAGGCCCTCCGCCGCGACGGCTTCGGCACGCCCGAGGACTACCGGCGCAGCGTTCGCGAGCAGGTGAAGCGGTACAAGCTCCAGCAGATGGGCTACGACTCGCTCAAGGCCCACGGACGCCTTGCGGCCCCGGTCCAGATCACCGAGGCGGAGGTCAACACGGCGTTCGAGGCGTCGAAGGACCGGCTGCCCAGGCGGCCCGCCACCATCGCCTTCCGCCAGGTCGTGGTCGCGCCGCGGCCCTCGCCGGCCGAGCGCGCCGCCGCGCGCGCCAAGGCCGATTCGTTGCTCGTGGAGATCCAGAACGGCGCCGACTTCGCCACCGTCGCGAAGCGCGAGTCGATGGACCCCGGGTCGAAGGAGCTCGGCGGCGACCTCGGCTGGGCGCGCCGCGGCAGCGGCTTCGTCCCGGAATTCGAGCGCGTCATCTTCTCGCTCCCGCCCGGCGCCGTGAGCCCCGTGTTCGAGACGACCTTCGGGTTCCACATCGTGAAGGTCGACCGTGTGCAGCCCGCGGAGGTCAAGTCGCGGCACATTCTCATTGCGCCGAAACTCGACAGCGCCGACGTCGCCCTCGCGCGCCTGCGCGCCGACACGGTCCTCGCGAAGTGGAAGGCCGGCGTGCCCTACGATTCCCTGGTGGCCCGCTACCACGACCCCGCCGAGGAAAAGAGCCTGCTCGACGGGTTCCCGGTGGACTCGCTGCCCGCGACGTACCAGGCGGCGCTTGGCGGCGTCGAGCCGCAGCAGTTCGCCGGGCCGTTCGCGATTCCCGATCCCCGCACGGGCAAGCCCAAGTTCGGCGTCATCCAGGTGACCGACCGCAAGTCCGGCGGCGAGTACACCGTCGCCGACTGGAAGGACCGGATCCGGCAGCAGCTCACGCAGGAGAAGCAGATCCGGCGCATGCTCGACCAGCTGCGGCGCGAACAGTACGTGCGGGTGATGTTCGACGACCAGGCGCCCGGCGCCGTGCCGGGCAAGCAGCCGTAGGCACGCCCGTGGCGGCGCGCGTCCGCCTCGCCGTCACGCTGGGCGACCCCCGGGGCATCGGCCCCGAGGTGGTGCGGAAGGCGCTGGCCGACCCCCGCGTTGCCGGCGCGATCGAGGCCACCGTCGTCGGCCCGAACGGCACCGAGCAGGCTCCCGACCTGGCGACCGGCTCGTGGACGCCGGCGGGTACCGTGGCCGAAGCGGGACGCCTGGCGGGCCTCGCCATCCAGCGCGCGGTGCGGCTGGCGCAGTCCGGTGCGGTGCAGGGGATCGTCACCGGGCCCATCGACAAGGCGGCGCTCGCCGCCGGCGGGTTCGATTATCCCGGCCACACGGAGATGCTCGCGGCCCTCACGCAGAGCACCGTGGCGATGATGCTCGCGTCCGACCGGCTCCGCGTGGTGCTCGCCACCACGCACATCGCGCTGCGCGACGTGCCCGCGGCCGTCACGGCCGAGGCCATCCAGCGCACCGCCGTCGTCACGGTGCGCGGGCTCCGCGACTGGTACGGCATCGCCGAGCCGCGGGTGGCGCTCTGCGGCCTGAACCCGCACCTCGGCGAGGGCGGCCGGTTCGGGACCGAGGACGCCGACCTGCTGGCACCGGCGGCCCGGTCGGCGGGCCTGGCCGGCCCCTTCAGCGCCGACACGGTGTTCGTCCGGGCGATGGGCGGTGAGTTCGACGCCGTCATCGCGCCGTACCACGACGTCGGCATGACCGCGATCAAGGTCGCGAGCTTCGGCCGCGCGGTGAACGTGACGCTCGGGCTGCCGTTTCCCCGCACCAGTCCGGACCACGGCACGGCGCTCGACATCGCCGGCACCGGGCGCGCACGGGCCGACTCGATGGCGGAGGCGCTCCTCGCGTGTGCGACGCTCGCGGGGCGGCTCGCCCCCGCGGCCTGACCCGGCGCCCGGCCCGAGCCCCTAGGCGGCGGCCGGCGGGGTGGGGCGGAGCAGGGCGAGCGTCTCGATCCGGCGGCCGGCCATCGTGCGCACGATCCACGTGACGCCGTCGCGCTCCACCCGGTCGCCCGGCACCGGCAAGCGCCCCAGTTCGCCGAACACATAGCCGCCGATCGTCGTATAGTCCGCGTCCGGCACCGCGACACCGTAACGCTCGTTCACATCGGCGATGACGCTGGCGCCGTCGACGAGGGTCTCGCCGGGCGCGGCGGATGCGGCCGGAAGCTCGGACGACTCGTCGAGCTCGTCCCGGATGTCGCCGACGATCTCCTCGAGCAGGTCTTCCATGGTCACGAGGCCGGCCGTGCCGCCGAACTCGTCGAGCACGATGGCGAGGTGCTCCTTCTGCCGCTTGAAGTCCGCGAGGACGTCCTCCACCTCGCGCGTGCCCGGCACGACGTGCACGTGGCGCATCACGTCGCGCACCTTGTCGTGCTCGCGGTGGTCGGCCGCCGCCCAGAGCAGGTCGCGCACGAGCACCATCCCCACCACGTCGTCGATCGTGCCCTCGTACGCCGGGAACCGCGAGAATCCGCTCTCGCGGGCGGTGACGAGGGCGGCGGCGATGGGCACGTCGGCCGGCAATGCGACGATCTGCGTGCGGGGCGTCATCACTTCCCGCGCCGACTTCTCCGAGAACTCGAAGACGGCGTCGATCATCCGCGCGTCCTCGGCCTCCAGCGTGCCGCTTTCCTCGGCCTGCTCCACCAGGATGCGCAGTTCCTCGGGCGAGTGCACCGCTTCCGCCT
>JAYEKC010000581.1:0-1622 GCA_034716715.1 Gemmatimonadota bacterium
CTCGGCCTCAAACCAGTTGGGTGGCATCATGCCGTCGTAGTCGGAGCGGTACATGGCGAAGCCAGTGCCGATCTGCTTCAAGTTGTTCAGACACGCCGTGATGTTCGCCTTCTCACGTGCGCGAGCGAAGACAGGAAACAGGATGGCCGCCAGGACCGCGATAATCGCGATCACGACCAGGAGCTCGATGAGCGTAAAGCCTCGATTTCGACCCGTCACAGCGGATCACCCTCCCAGGTTAGTGGCCGCTACGCGGCCCATTTGAGCCCTGCGAAGCAGGGTTCTGTGCCAGATGTGTCGGCCGAACGAAGGCGTTGGGCGAGAATCGACCTGACGCGCTGATTATAGTGCCGGGGACCTCGTGGTGTCAAGCCCGCGGCAAGTCGCATCGCCCGGGCGCCTACTCGTGGGGCACCAACAGCACGTAATCGAAGTTCAGGTGTCTCTGCAGCACGCCGGTGATGCGCAGCGTGTGCTCCCCCGCGCTCAGTTGCAGAGGCGGCGCCAGCCCGTCGCCACCGGTGATGCGGACTGTCCACCACTCGCCCTCCGCGTGGCCCCAGCCGCCGGTCGTCGGGAACTCCACCAGGTCGAGGCCGGTGGGGACCTCACCATCCATGTGAATGATGCGGAAGGAGCCGACGTCGCCGCACGAGACGCGGGCGTAGAGGTCATATGCGCCGTCCTCGGGCACGGTCATGCGCCACTCCACCCAGCTCCCGTCGCCCATGAATGTGTAGATGCACGCGCCGCCATGCGTGTCGTAATGGGAGCCGGGCTCGACGATGGGCTCGGTGCCGCCGCTGTCAACGAAGTCCTCGGCCTCGACCAGCACGGCGCCCTCGGGGATCTCGTCTTCCACCCGCTGGACCTGCGCCGGCGGCCTCACGTTATCGAACGCCACCCGGGCGACGGGACTGGACTGCAGGACGTAGCCGCCCACGTGGAGTGCGATGCCGGGGCTCTCATCGATCAGGATGCTGCGCTCCGCCTCGAGCCCCTCATCGCCGCGCTGCCAGGTGCTGATCGTCTGGTCGCCGACGGTCAGCGAGAGCGTCCCGGGGTCCAGGGGTCCGTCAGGCACCACGCGTACCCCGACCGTGCCGGGACCGGCAGCGGCCTCACCCGTGGCCTCCATGCCATCAAGCTCGAAGCGGGCATGAAGGCTGCCGACGACCTCGCCGTCAGACTCCACGGGAATAACCTCGCTCTCCGGTGGCAGAGCCGGCTCACCCGCCCAACCCAGATGCACCCGGTGCG
The DNA here is from genome assembly GCA_034716715.1 of Gemmatimonadota bacterium. Taxonomy (GTDB): domain Bacteria; phylum Gemmatimonadota; class Gemmatimonadetes; order Gemmatimonadales; family Gemmatimonadaceae; genus Fen-1231. Next base: position 1,261 of record JAYEKC010000581.1, read on the forward strand.
TCCCGAAGGGGAGTGCGAGCACCGCCTGACTGTCGTCGGCGGACCAGCGCAGCCTGCCCTCGGGCACCAGCTCACGGTCGAGGTACGCCCACCGGAGCTGCTCGGGAAGGCGCACGCGCAGCCGGAATGTCTCCGCGAGGCCCCGCTCGCCGGGACCCTCCACGGTGTAGGTCACAACTGCGCGGTCGGTCAGATAGCGGACGCCGAATGCGCCCGGCAGTGATGCGCTGAGAAGGGTCTCGGCCGCGCAGGTGCCGCCCACGGTGACGACGAGGGCGGCGACGGCGAGCGCGACGACGGCGTTGGTGCGACCTCGGGCGCTGATCATGTCCATCGAGCCTCCCGACGAGCCTGGGTGCGAC
>JAYEKC010000582.1:0-8256 GCA_034716715.1 Gemmatimonadota bacterium
TGCTGGCCGCCGCCACCCTTCACCACGTCAGCCGCCATCACCTTGCCGGACACGACGTGGTACTTGAGGATCGCGCCGAGCTTCACCGGATCCTTGAGGAGCGCGGCCAGCGTGCCCGGGGGCAGCTTGGCGAACGCCTCGTCGGTCGGGGCGAACACCGTGAACGGCCCCTTGCCCTGCAGCGCCTCCACGAGGCCGGCGGTCTTCACCGCCGTCACGAGCGTGTTGAAGCCGGCGCCGGAGGCGACGGCGACGATGTCCTTGGCGTCGCTGTGCGACTTGTTCGAATGATCCATCATCTGGGCTGCTGCGGTGGTGGCGGTGAGGAAGACCGCTGCGGCGAGTGCCGTTCCGTTGACGAGAGGCATGGCGCTGCTCCTTGAGAGGGTGTTGTACAGCCAGTGTCCAACTTCGATGCTGGATAATGGCCGACGTAACACACTTTGTCAAGTCTATGTCCAAGTTAGTTTCTTGACAGACGTTGGACAATATGATAGCGTTGGCCCATGCCAAGAACCGCCAGCGGGCCAGTCGAGGCCCTCCATCCAATCGCCGTCGCGGCGAGCCGAAGCGGGCTCACCCCCGATGTGCTCCGCGTGTGGGAGCGTCGCTACCGCGCCTTCCAGCCGGCGCGGACGGCGGGCGGCCAGCGCATGTACTCGGACGACGACCTGCGGCGCATCTGGCTGCTGGCCGCCGCCACGCGCGCCGGCCGCAACATCGGCTCGGTGGCGCGGCTGCCCACCGAGGAGCTCGCGCGGATGGTCGAGCACGACGAGGCTGCCGCCCTCCGGGTGCCGGCCGCGCCCGAGGCCGAGGGGCTCGACCTCTCGCGCGAACTTGATGACGTCCGGGCGCTCGACGCCGCCGCCCTCGGCACGGTGCTCCGGCACGCGCTCGCGCGAAACGGCGTTCCGCACTTCATCGAACGCCACGTGCCCGCCCTGATGCGGGCCGTAGGCGAGGCCTGGACCGACGGCACGATGACCATCGCGCACGAGCACCTCGCCTCGGCGGTCGTGCTCCCGCTGGTTCTCGAGACCGTCCGCCTGGCCCCGGCCCGTGCCGACGCCCCCCGCCTCATCGCGGCGACGCCGGCCGGAGAGCCGCATTCGGTGGGCGCGGCGCTCGCCGGCGCCGCGGCCGCGGTGGAGGGCTGGAACGTCATCTACCTTGGCGCCGAAGTCCCCGCGGCCGACATCGCCGCCGCCGCCGCCGCGTCCGGGGCACGCATGGTGGCCATCAGCGTCGTCCACATGCCCGACCTCACGCACACGGCCGGGGAGGTGCGGACCCTCCGGGCCGCGCTCCCACCCGACGTGCAACTCGTGATCGGCGGCGCCGGCGCAATCCGCCTCGGCCAGAAGGTGCGCGGCGCCGGCGTCACCACCTGCGCCACGCTCGCGGACTTCCACGCCGTCCTGTCCCGCGCGGCGAAGGAGGCCCGCCGATGACACACCGCCTCCAGCGCACCACGTTCCTGCCCGGCGGCCTCTCCGACGTGTTCGCGTTCTTCAAGAACCCGCGCAACCTCGAGCGCATCACGCCGCCGTGGCTCGGGTTCCGCATCACCGCCGCCACCGACGAGGCCGTGCGCGACGGCACGCGCATCGCCTACCGGCTCAGCCTCCACGGCATTCCGCTGCGCTGGGAGTCGCGCATCGCCGAGTACGCGGAGGACTCGCACTTCGCCGACGAGCAGATGCGGGGCCCGTACGCGCGCTGGTACCACCGCCACACGTTTCGGGCGGTGCCCGGCGGCGTGGAAATGACCGACGACGTGGAGTACCGCCTGCCCTTCGGCCCGCTCGGCCGGCTCGTGCACTGGCTCGTCGTGGTGGCGAAGGGATTCTACGCCCGCGAGATGGGCGACCTCCTCCGGCCCCGGATGCAGTGGGGCCCGGCCCTGCTCTTCTACGCCGTGTACGTCGCCGCGGTGGTCACGTTCGTCGTGCTGCCCGCCATCGAGCGCGCCTCGCTGGCGCGTGCCATCGCGATGGGCGCGTTCTTCGGCTTCGCGGCCTACGCCGCGTACGACCTCACGAGCCTCGCGCTCATCCGCGGCTTCACCATGCGCGTGGCCGCCGTCGACCTCGCGTGGGGCGCCGTCGTGACGGCGACCGCCTCGGCTTCGGGATATCTTGTGGGCAGGTAGGCTAGTCCCGCTCACACGAGGCCACAAATGAACGTGAAGGTTGCCGCCCTGCTGCTGGGCGCCGCGTCGCTCGCGCCCGTGATGCCCGCCACCGCACAGGGCGCGTCGCAGGGCGCCTCGCCGGGAGTCCCGCCGCGCGCCATCCGCCGCGACATCCCGATGACCAACGCGATTCGCCGCGCGTTCGCCGCCGGCACACGCGACTCCACCGGCCGCCCCGGGCGCAACTACTGGCAGCTCCGCACGGACTACTCGATCGACGTCCGCCTCGACGCGCCCGCCTCGCGCCTCTACGGCAGCGAGACCATCACCATCGCCAACAACAGCTCCGACTCGCTGCGCGCCATCGGCCTCAAGCTGGAGATGAACCACTTCCGGTTCGGCGTGCCGCGCGCGGCGCCGTGGGTGCCGGCCGAGGAGACCGAGGGCACGGTGATCACGGCGATGTCGCTGAACGGCGAGGACGTCGACCGGGATCCGCCCGCAAGCGCGGGGCGCGGCGGGCGCGGCGGCCAGTCGGCCATCACGCGGCCGTCGCTGCTCAACGCGCACTCGACGATGGCCGCCATCGCGCTGCCCCGTGCCATCGCGCCGCACGCGACGGCGACGCTCAAGATCGACTGGAACCACAAGGTGCCCGGCGGCCCGAACGGCAACGCGCACCGGATGACGCAGCGCTGGGCCGACACCCTCTACCAGCCCACGCAGTGGTTCCCGCGCGTGGCCGTGTACGACGACCTCCGCGGCTGGGACACCGAGCTCTACCTCGGCCCGTCGGAGTTCTACCACGAGTTCGGCCGCTACGACGTGCGCATCAACGTGCCCGCGGGCTGGATCGTGAGCGGCACGGGCGTGCTCCAGAACCCGAACGACGTGCTCACCGCGAAGGCGCGCGCGCAACTCGCGAAGGTCACGCAAACGGAGGGCATCACGACGATCGTCGGCCCCGATGAAGTTGGCCCCGGCGCCGCCACCGCCGCGGGGTCGGCGTCCCCCGGTTCCCCGGCGAGTCCCGAACCCCGCCTCACCTGGCACCTCGTCGCCGACAACGTGAACGACTTCGCGTGGGCGGCGGCCAAGCAGTTCGTCTGGCAGGCCACGCGCGCGAACATCCCCGGCAAGGGCTACGTGCCCGTGTACATGTACTACCTGCCGGGACACGCGAACCTCTACGCCAACGCCGGCGCGCTCGCGAGCCACGCGCTCGAGTTCTACTCGAAGCTCTGGTTCCCGTACACGTTCCCGCAGCTCACGCTCCAGGACGGACCGAGCGCGGGGATGGAGTACCCGATGGTGATCAACTCCAACCAGGGCGCCGCCGACCACGAGACCGGCCACCAGTGGTGGCCGATGACCGTCTCGAACAACGAGACGTGGTACGGCTGGATGGACGAGGGCTACAACCAGTACATGAACATCCTCTCGGCCGCGGACCGCAACAACGTGGCGCCGAACCTCAACGGACTCGGCCAGTCGTACGGGCGCACCAGCGGCAACGAAGCCGAGCCCCCGATGATGTGGAACGCGAACTACGCCGGGCCCGGCTTCTACAGCTTCACGACGTACTCCAAGACGCCGCTCATGCTCTCCATGCTCGGCGGCATCGTCGGAGACACGGCCGTGCAGCGCGCGCACAGCGAGTGGGGCAAGGCGTGGAGCTTCAGGCACCCGTCGCCGTGGGACTGGATGTTCTTCATGAACAACGCCCTGCACCGCGACCTCGGCTGGTTCTGGTACTACTGGCTGTTCACCACCGAGAGCGTGAACGGCTCCATCACGGGCATGAAGACGGCGGGCGGCCGGACGACCGTCACCGTGCACCAGGACGGCGGGATGCCCAGCCCCGTGGTGCTCAAGGTACAGTTCGCGGCAAGCGGGCCCGCGATCAAGCCGATGAAGAACGCGCAGATGGTGGACGCCACCACGGCGATCGTCACGTGGCCTGTGGATGTGTGGTTCGACGGACGGCGGAGCTACGACGCCGTGCTCGACTTCGGCGGCCGCGCCATCGAGTCGGTGACGTTTGACCCGTGCGGCCGGTTCCCGGACGACGACGCCGCCGACAACACGTGGCCACGCGCATCCGCGCCGCAACCCGTGCAGGGCGGCGGACGCGGCGGACGCGGACAGGCACAGCCGAAGCCCGCGGGCTGCCAGTAGGCGACGCCTGAAGGAACGCGGGGGGCGCGGACGGCGAGTCCGCGCCCTTCTGCTATGGCACCGGGCGCGGGTCGCCCCCGGCCGTGTACCGGTGGGTGAACGCCCAGATGTCCGCGGCCTCGGCGATCGCCTTGTCCGTGGGCCGGTAGCCGTGGCTCCCCTGCACCTCGATGCGAATGAGCGTCGGGTTGGCGCAGCCCTGCGCCGCCTGCAACGCCGCCGCGAACTTCATCGAGTGTCCGGGCACCACACGGTCGTCGTGGTCCGCCGTCGTGACGAGCGTCGCCGGATAGCACGTGCCCGCCTTCAGATTGTGCAACGGGGAGTACCTGACGAGCCAGTCGAACGCCTTCGGGTCCTGCGCCGACCCGTACTCGGTGACCCACGCGCGTCCGCCCGTGAACTGGTCGTAGCGCAGCATGTCCATCACGCCTACCTGCGGGATGGCCACCGCGAAGAGGTCCGGCCGCTGCTCCATCACCGCGCCGATGAGCAGGCCGCCGTTCGACCCGCCGCGAATCGCCAGGTGTCGCGGCGACGTCCACTGCTCCTGCACCAGGTACTCGGCCGCCGCGATGAAGTCGTCGAACACGTTCTGCTTGCCGCCAAGCATGCCGGCTTCGTGCCACTTCTCGCCGTATTCGGCGCCGCCGCGGATGTTCGCCACCGCCCAGATGCCGCCCTGCTCGAGCCACGCGATCACGCTCGGGCTGAACGACGGCAGCATGGACACGGAGAACCCGCCGTACGCGTACAGCATCGTGGGATTGGCCCCGTTTCGCGCGAGGCCCTTCTGCATCGTGAGGAACATCGGCACCTTCGTGCCGTCCTTCGACGCGTAGAACGCCTGCACGGTCTCGAACGCCGCGGGGTCGAACGTCGCGACGCTCGTGTCGAACTGCGTGCTCCGCCGCGTTGCTGCGCTCCAGTGGAACACCGCGCCGGGATAGAGGAACGAGGTGAACCCATAGTACAGGTCGCGCGCGTCCTGCCGCGCCGACAGGCCCGCAACGGTCCCCACCCCGGGCAGGGCCACCTCGCCGGCCTCCCGGCCGTCAAGCGTCCAGAGCGCGAGCCGGCTCTTCACGTCCACCAGCGTCTGGATCACCACGCGGTCCTCGGTCATCGCCGCGCCCTCGATGGCGTGCTCGCTCTCGGGCACCACGGTGCGCCACCGCGCGGGGTCGGGGTGCGCGAGGTCGGCCGCGACCACCTTCCGGTTCGGCGCGCCGCGGTCGGTGCGGAGGTACACCGTCGTGCCGGTCACGCCGAGCGGCGCGTACTCGGCGTCGTCCGCCTCGTACAGCGCCCGCACCGGCGCCGTGACGTTCGGCGCCATCGGGTCGCCGAGGTCGGCCACGTACAGCCGGTTCCGGTTCTCCGCGCCCTTCGCCATGTAGATGAAGAGCCAGCGCCCATCCTCGGTGACGCCGCCGCTCACGAACCAGCTCGGCTCGTCGGGCCGCGCGTACACCTGCACGTCGGCCGACTGCGGCGTGCCGATGCGGTGATAGTAGAGCGCCTGGTCCTTCAGTTCGGCGCGCATCCGGTCGGCCACCGCCGGATAGCGCGAGTAGAAGAACCCCCTGGCGTCCTTCGTCCAGCTGATGCCGGAGAACCGTACCCACGCCACGGAGTCGGCGAGGTCCTTGCCGGTGGCGAGGTCGCGCACGCGGACGTCCTGCCAGTCGGCCCCGCCCTCCGACGTGGCGTATGCGAGGAGCTTCGCGTCGGGCGACGGCGCGTATTGCGCGAGCGAGATCGAGCCGTCGGCGCTGAACGCGTTGGGGTCGAGGATCATCCGTTCGCCGTTCGCGTCGCGCGCGTACACGGGCGCCTGCCGCTGCAGCCCGCTGTTGCGCGAATAGAACAGCGTGCCGTTCTCGACGGCCGGCACGCCGGTCTTCGGATAGTCCCACAGCTTCGTGATGCGGTCCCGGAACCATTGCCGCATCGGCAGCTTCGCGAGTTCGGCCTCGGTGAAGGCCGCCTGCGCGTGGACCCAGGCCTTTGTTTCGGGACTGTCGGCGTCCTCGAGCCACCGGTACGGGTCGGGCACCTTGTGCGTGCCGTAGGTGTCGACGACGCCGCCCTGCTTCGTGGGCGGATAGGTGAGCTGGGCGTGCGAAAGGAGTGGTGCGGACACGAGCGTGGACGCGAGGCCGATGTGAATGGGGAACAGTGCCGGGCGCATGGCGGGACTCCTGGGCGGGCCGGAACCCCTCAATCTAGAAGCGGTCGGCGCTGGCTTCAGCCCACACGTTGGCGAGGATCCCGCGCGGCGGCGACGCGAGGAGGGAGTCGGGCTCCGCTTGCGGGTAGATCGTGGCGTACGTACGCGTTTCGAGGGCGCTCACCCGGCGGTTGACGTACCACGGCTGGAGGTCGCGCGGCCGCGTGAGCCCGGTGGCGCCGAGCACCTCGAAGAAGCTCTTCACGGTCTCCCGGTGGTAGCGCGCCACGCGCACGCGCTTGTCGTCCACGTCGAGGCCCGCCACGAGCTCCGGGTCCTGCGTGGCGACGCCCGTGGGGCACTTGTTGCTGTTGCACCGCAGGGCCTGGATGCACCCCAGCGCCATCATCATCGCGCGCGCCGCGTTGCACATGTCGGCGCCGAGCGCCACCTTGGTGGCCATCTGGAACCCGGTGTTCACCTTGCCGGAAGCGATGAGCCGGATCTCGTCGCGCACGCCGGCCGCGGTGAGCGCGGCATGCACGAACGAGAGGCCGTCGTTCAGCGGCGTGCCCACGAAATCGGAGAACTCGATGGGCGCGGCGCCGGTGCCGCCCTCGGCCCCGTCGACCGTGATGAAGTCGGGGAGGATGCCCGTGGCGAGCATCGCCTTCACGATGCCGAGGAACTCGTGGCGCTTGCCCACACAGAGCTTGAACCCCACCGGCTTGCCGCCGCTCGCCTCGCGCAGCGTCGCGACGAACTCGAGCAGGCCCCGAGGCGAGGAGAATGCGCTGTGCGCCGGCGGCGAGATGACGTCCCGCCCGGGCTCCACGCCGCGGATGTCGATGATCTCCTGGGTGAGCTTCTTCGCCGGCAGGATGCCCCCGTGCCCCGGCTTCGCGCCCTGCGACAACTTGATCTCGACCATCTTCACGTTCGGCAACGTGGCCCGCTTCGTGAACTCGCCCAGGCTGAACGTGCCGTCGCGGTTGCGGCAGCTGAAGTAGCCGGTCCCCACCTGCCAGATGACGTCGCCTCCGGGCGCGAGGTGGTACGGGCTGAGCCCGCCCTCGCCGGTGTTGTGGGCGAATCCGCCAAGCTTCGCGCCGCCGTTCAGGGCCAGCACCGCGTTCTTGCTCAGCGAGCCGTAACTCATCGCCGAGACGTTCAGGATGGACGCGGAGTACGGCTGGCGGCAGGCGCGCCCGCCCACCGTCACCCGCTCGTACGCCGCGTCCGGGTGCACGGGCGCGAGCGAGTGGTTGATCCACTCGTACCCAACCGCGTACACGTCGCGCTGCGTGCCGAAGGGCAGCGTATCGAGGTCGCCCTTCGCGCGCTGGTACACCACCGAGCGGTCGTTGCGGCTGAAGGGCCTGCCGTCGCTGTTCGACTCGATGAAGTACTGGTTGACCTCGGGCCGGATCAGCTCCATCAGGTATCGGCCGTGGCCGATGACCGGGAAGTTGCGGCGCACGGCGTGGCGGCGCTGCGTCATGTCGGCAACGCCGAGGAGCACCAGCGGGCCCACGACCACCAGCGACCAGAGCACGGGCGGCCACAGCACCGCCACCCCGCCGGTCACGGCGAGCACCACGATCGCGATGGTGATGAACAGCCTGCGCATCGGCGCGCGCCTCCTGGGCGGAACTCCGTGGGTGCGACGATGACCGATGTACCGCCCGGAGGCGGGGCTGTCAAATCGTGGAGCGCGTTGTCAGGCCGGGAAGCGCTTCTTCGCGTCCTTCACCGACGCCGCGACGAG
>JAYEKC010000583.1:0-1620 GCA_034716715.1 Gemmatimonadota bacterium
TGCCTCCGCCGCCTCCGCCGACCCGCAGGATGGGGACGACCTTCGTCGCGCCCGCGATCTCCGCGTCGCGCTGGCTGAGCACGTCGTTGATCGCGCCGTCGATGTCACCCGAGAACTGCTGGACGGCCCAGCCGATGCCGAAGATCTTCACCAGGTCGCCGATGGCGTCGTCGAACTCGAAGCTCGCCGCCGGCTGCGGGCCGAGCGCGATACCGAGCACGAAGGCCCACGCGACCACGAGCACCGCCACGGTGCGCAGCTTGCCGTTAACTTGCATTGCGATGCCTCCTCGTTAGAGCTCGATATCGCCGAGGGCCGTCACGCCGACCTGCTGAACGCGGTTGAGCCCGCCGGGCCCCGGCTCGTTGGTGGTGATGGGAACGTAGAGGTCAACCTCCAGGAAGTCCCGAAGGTGCGTCTCAACCTGGGCGCAGGCCTCGACCTGGTCAACCCGTGACCTGGGGCCGTTGACGCGCGCCACGCCGATCTTCGTGCCCTCGGCAACGCTGATGATGGGCACGATCTTGTCCGTGTACTGCTCCGCGGGAGTCCAGGCGGCAGTCGCCTGCTCGCCTTCCCCACCCGCGACCTGTTCGCCGGCTTCCGCCACACCTTCGCCGGCGGCCGAGACCTCTTCTCCGCCCTCCGCCACGGCGGTCCCGGGCGTCTCAGCGCCGGTGTCGTACTCGGGCAGGTTCGCGTGTGCCACGCCGAGCGCGAGCATGATGTTGTCGCGCCAGGCGTTCGCCAGTCCGGTGGCAGTCGAGCCGAGTGCAGCCGCCTCCTGAGGGTTCACCGTCACGATCATGTTGCCGTGCGCGCGCAGCTCGGCGGCGCCGTACTCGCCCTGCCGCACCTTGATGTCGTACGGTGAGAAGCTGCCCGACACCCAGTCGCGCAGCCGCTCGGCGACGATGGTGGCGCGCTCCGCAGCAGTGAAGCCACCCGCGTCGGTGCGCATGCGGATGACCGGCCTCTCGTTGACGATGACCTCCCCGACCGCCTGCCCCTCGATCTCGTTCTCCTGGGCCTGCACCGTCGGGGCGGCCGTGTCGGCGTGCGCAACCGCGGGACCGCTGCCGAGTGCCTCATTCGTTCGGGTTCCGAGCCAGAAGGCACCCGCGGCCAGAGCGGCAATCGCGAGCACGAGGCCGACACTCCGTATGAACGACCTGAATCTGAGCAACGACTCCACCTCCTCATCCGACCCGCATCGCGGGTCATCTGTTCGAGCGATCTTCTCGGAACGCGAGCCGCATCTTGATCCGTGTATGTATTCGACGCCCCACGGTCGGCCCCTGCGCCGATTGCGCAGGCTCATGAACGCGGCAGGACGTCCGGGGGGATTCGTTGAAGCTATTACCCGGTAATACAGGCACTCAAACCACCTGCGCACGGGCTGCACACGAAGGCGGAGACCCCAACACTCATGGACACCGGCGCAGTCGCCGAACAGTTCACGCGCAGGCTGATCCGGCTCAAGCTGTGGTACGCGGCCCGGGTCGCCGACGCCGGGGAGCTGTCGCTGCAGGATGCAGTCCGCCGGCGGACCGGCCTGCGCGGGCACACCACCTTCGCCGGAGCGCCCGCGCTGGACATCGAGGAGGATCGCCGGGGCTG